>NZ_JAEQCI010000264.1:0-1351 GCF_020738565.1 Microcoleus sp. PH2017_12_PCY_D_A
TTCACAGATACTGGAACCCAGAACCCGCATTCTACCGTTGGTCATTGAAAACTGTCCGGACTATTGTTATTCGGATATTTACAAAACCGGGATGCTCCCGGCATCAAGTCTCTCTTTCGGAGTCCCCAAAAGCCAAGGCTATGTCGGATGCTGGTTCAAAACGATACAGGGAAGTTAGTTGCTCCCGAGTGCGATCGCGATTGTCTGCCGACACCTTTTTTGCGAAGGCTTAAAAACTGGGCGTTGCTCAATTAGGGTATGATGAAGTTGTACTCCGAGCGTCAAAAATAACACACATTTAAAAAAGATATTATGCAATGTCCTGAATGTAAATCAACTCACATCAATAAAAATGGTCACAAAAAAGGCAAACAAAATTATATTTGCGTCCCAGGCAAAAGACAATTTATAGATGATTATAAACTTCCTAGAGGATATCCAGAAGAAGTTAAGCGTGAATGTCTCAAGATGTATGTTAATAGCCTGGGTTTTAGAGCAATTGAAAGAGTCAAGAATGTACATCACACTACAATTATTAATTGGGTAAAATCAGCCGGAAAACTCTTGCCAGATTTTTACGAACCAGAAACAAATCCCGAAGTGGGAGAATTAGATGAATTACAAACATTTGTGGGTTCAAAAAAAAACAAAACCTGGCTGTGGACAGCGGTAGACCATTTTAAGCCAGGTATTTTAGGATGGGTTTTAGGCGACCATAGCGCCAAAACTTTTGAACCACTATGGGCGGAAGTTAGTAAATGGAAATGCTACTTTTATGTAACAGATGGCTGGAAAGTTTACCCGAATTTTATGACCGAGGGAGACTAAATTATCAGCAAAACTTATATGACAAGAGTTGAAGGTGAAAATACAAGACTCAGACATTACTTGGCTCGACTAAAAAGAAAAAGTATTTGTTATTCTAAGTGTGAAAAAATGCTAGGATATTCAATTAAATTACTAATTCATTATCTAAAATTTGGAGATGTTCCAATTCCCCATCAAAATCCCCGAAATCATTTTCGACTCCCCTCCGGTATTTTTGGTCGTACCATTCCCTAATTCAGCAACGCCAAAAACTGAAACTGAGTATTTTGGGGGACGATAGGCGATCACGTCCTGCTGCTTTCCGTAGGTAGCGATCGCGATCGCACCTACTTTCCTCATTGACGATTCTCCTCTTTTTTGACAGAGCAAGCAATTCCACCGTCAATTTGCACCCCTAATGAGGGTAATCTAGTCTGGAAAGGGCCTTTAGGGGCTTGCGATTAAATATAACCCCAGTTATCCTAGAAGAGTAGGAAACAAAAAATCTGACAAGCGAGCGGTTGTTACTTCTGTAATTGGGATG
>NZ_JAEQCI010000083.1:0-33698 GCF_020738565.1 Microcoleus sp. PH2017_12_PCY_D_A
CATTCTGCTTAACGAAGGCATTCGTGCTTGGATGGCTCCGACCGACCAACCCCACGAAAACTTCATCTTCCCTGAAGAAGTTCTGCCTCGCGGTAACGCACTTTAAAAAAATCAGGATTTGGATTTCAGCTTAATTTATGTTTTTTAAATTCAAACTAGAAATCCAAATTCCTATTCACCGGGTGGACGCAGTGCTCCTGCGGTCACCCGGAGAAGAAAAAAACCGAAATCCAAAAACAAACATCGTTGGAGGTTCTACCGCGTGGTAACGCTCTCTAATTCCTATGCAAGCGGTCGCGACCAAGAATCATCAGGATTCGCTTGGTGGTCAGGCAACGCTCGTCTAATCAATCTCTCAGGCAAACTGCTGGGCGCCCACGTCGCTCACGCTGGTTTGATCGTGTTCTGGGCCGGAGCAATGACTTTGTTTGAAGTCGCTCACTTTATCCCAGAAAAACCAATGTACGAACAGGGCTTAATCTTGATGCCCCACGTCGCTACTTTGGGTTGGGGCGTCGGCCCTGGCGGTGAAGTTATTGATATCTTCCCGTTCTTCGTAGTCGGCGTACTGCACTTGATTTCCTCTGCGGTTCTCGGTTTGGGCGGCATTTATCACGCTGTTCGCGGCCCGGAAGTGCTCGAAGAATACTCGAACTTCTTCGGCTACGACTGGAAAGACAAGAACCAGATGACCAACATCATCGGCTATCACCTGATTTTATTGGGTGGCGGTTGCTTGCTGCTGGTTGCTAAGGCCATGTTCTTCGGCGGTGTCTATGACACTTGGGCTCCGGGCGGCGGCGACGTGCGTATTATCACGAACCCAACCCTCAACCCCGCTGTGATTTTTGGCTACTTGGTTCGCGCTCCTTTTGGTGGCGAAGGCTGGCTGCTCAGCGTCAACAACATGGAAGACATCATCGGCGGTCACATCTGGCTCGGCCTGATTTGTATCTCTGGCGGTGTTTGGCACATTTTGACCAAGCCTTTCGGCTGGGCTCGCCGCGCCTTAATCTGGTCTGGCGAAGCTTACCTGTCCTACAGCTTGGGCGCTTTGTCCCTCATGGGCTTCATCGCTTGCTGCTTTGTCTGGTTCAACAACACTGCTTACCCTAGCGAATTTTACGGCCCGACGGGCCCGGAAGCTTCTCAAGCGCAAGCTTTGACCTTCCTGATCCGCGACCAACGCTTGGGTGCTAACGTCGGTTCTGCACAAGGCCCTACCGGTCTGGGTAAATACCTGATGCGCTCTCCTACTGGCGAAATCATTTTCGGTGGTGAAACGATGCGTTTCTGGGATTTCCAAGGCCCTTGGTTGGAACCCTTACGCGGTACTAACGGTTTGGACTTGAACAAAATCAAGAATGATATTCAGCCTTGGCAAGCTCGCCGCGCTGCTGAGTACATGACTCACGCTCCTTTGGGTTCTTTGAACTCTGTGGGCGGCTTGGCAACTGAAGTTAACGCCTTTAACTATACTTCTCCCCGCTCTTGGTTGGCCTGTTTCCACTTTGTGATGGGTTTCTTCTTCTTGGTCGGCCACTTGTGGCACGCTGGTCGCGCTCGCGCGGCTGTCGCTGGCTTTGAAAAAGGTATCAATCGCGAAAATGAACCAGTGCTGACTATGCCTGATTTGGACTAATCATCTCCCTTGTGCTGATTTGATGGTCTAATCTAAAAAAGCTCCTGCTCGGGCAGCAGGAGCTTTTTTTTTGAGCTAATATCTCGAAAAAGTGACGTTGCGGTCGATGAAGAGCCTTTCTTTGAATGACTCCACAAGTCTTGAGACTTGACTGTTTTCATGGGTTCGGGCAAACAGCTTGCAAGGCTGACTCTACAAAGTTTATATTTAATTAAGGTACAAAAGTTTTAATCACACAAAAAAATTGAAAGTTGCAATGGGAAGTTGCAGTGTGAAGGCAGAACCCTAGCAGTTCGAGACTAATCTAGTATCGTCCTGCTGGATATTCATATTTTATTAAATGCCTGTGCTTGTCTAAGTTTGTAACAGCCACAAGAATTTTGGGCCAGTTAATCTTATTGCTGGGAAAGCAAAACATTAATAATAATGGACTCATTAAAGATCCAAAATGTCAAGGTGAGGTACGATCGAGCAAATTTACTCTCGCGCATCGCCAACCGGATTCGCCACTCTCTAGAACTGCCAGAAATTCTGAGGGCCACAGCAGCCGAAGTTCAATCCTACTTGGGAACAGACAGGGTAAAAATCTACAAATTTCATAGCGACGGCAGCGGTGAAGTGATTGCTGAATCAGTTAACAGCAACCGCTTGCCATCATTATTGGGGCTGCATTTTCCCGCAGACGATATTCCGCCTCACGCCCGCGAATTGTTCGCCCAAGTACAGGTGCGATCGATCGTCGATATCGATTCCGGGCTGCTAGGCCAAAGTCCCCGCCGCGACGGGGTTTCCGGTCAACTTCTCCCCGATGAAGTGCTCTACAGGCCGATCGACCCCTGCCACGCTGAATACTTGACTGCACTCGGCGTTAAAGCTTCCTTGGCAGTACCAATTTTTCACGGTAAAGAATTGTGGGGCTTGTTGGTATCTCACCACTCCGAATCGCGGAGTGTCGCAGAGGAGGAACTGCAAGGCGTTCAGATGGTGGCAGATCAGCTCGCCGTTGCGATCGCCCAATCAACCCTCCTCTCCCAAACCAAGGCCAAAGCTGAGCGTGAAGCTGCACTCAACCGCGTCGCCGCAGCCCTGCACTCCCAGCCCGCGATCGAACTGCAAGCAGCTTTGGCAGAATGTGTAGCTGCACTAGACGGAATAGGTGGCAGGCTGTGCATTTTCGACAGCAGCCAAATCACAAGTTTATATCCCTACTCGGCCAATTCCACAGAGGCACTCAAAGTCTATACTTGCGGCCCGGGCCCGAGAATGCCTATTTCTGCCAAATACCAGCAGATAGAGCAATACAGCGTCTGGCACGAATATTTTAACTCCAGGGAGCAACAGGTTTGGGCAATTGCCGACTTGTACAAAATTAGCAGTTTGAGAAGCCTGCAACCTGCATTTCGATCGACAAAAATCCGCAGCATTTTAATCGCACCGCTCAGAACCAGGCAGCAAATATTCGGTTACTTGAGCATTTTTCGAGAAGAATTTGACACCGAAACTCTCTGGGCCGGACAATTAGATGCCGACGGGCGACTCGCTCAATCTCGGATATCTTTTGAAGCGTGGAAAGAGTCAAAAACCGCTCAAATTCGCGAATGGGAGGCTGAAGAAATTCAATTATTACAATCTTTTGGATGCCAGTTTTCTCACGGAATCAACCAATACAAACTGTACCAAGAAATAGAGGCACTTAACGCTAATTTAGAAAATCAAGTTCAAAAACGTACAGCTCAACTGCAACAGTTGACCCAACAGCAGCGAGTGCTGTTTGAAGTGGTGGCAAAAATGCGGAAATCTCTCGACTTGAACCATATTTTTACCACGATGTCCCAGGAAGTGCGACGGGCTTTAAATGCCGATCGCGTTGGGGTTTACCGTTTCGATCCCGCATCGGAATTTAACGACGGTGAATTCGTGGCAGAAGATGTTGTCCCAGATTTTATCTCAGCAATGGCAGTCAAGGTGCACGATCGCTGCTTTGGAGAAAATTACGCCCATCTTTACTCTCAGGGACGAGTACACGCAATGTCCGACATCAGACAAGCCGCACTGCAAGACTGCTTTCTGCAAGTATTGGAACAATTTCAGATCAAAGCGACTTTAGTTGCACCGGTGATGAAAGGCAGCGAGCTTTGGGGGCTGCTGTGCGTCCACCAATGCTCGGCTCCCCGCAACTGGGAATCTTCTGAAATTCAGTTTGTTACTCAAGTTTCTGCTCAGTTAAGCATCGCACTAGAACAAGCTGATTTGCTTGCTCAAACTCAGCAGCAAGCTGTTGAATTGCAGCAAGCCACCGAGCAGCAGCGGATACTATTTGAAGTGGTAGCAAAGATTCGAGAATCCCTCGATATTAAGGCAATTTTTAAGACAGCAACTCAAGAAGTTTGTCAGTTTATGCAAGTTGATAGAATTGCTGTCTATCGCTTTAATTCTGATTGGAGCGGCAAATATGTTGCCGAGTTTGTGAAAGATGGCTGGATAAAATTGGTAGGGGAAGATATCAATACTGTTTGGGAAAATAGTTATTTGCAGGAACACCGAGGTGGCAGGTATCTCAATAATGAGATTCTAGTCGTTGACGATATCTATCAAGCTTGTCACTCGGAATGTCACTTCACTATTTTAGAGCATTTTCAGGTGAAGGCTTATGCGATAGCGCCGATTTTTGTAGGACAAGAACTTTGGGGTTTGCTGGCAGCCTATGAACATTCTGGGCCGCGCTGTTGGGAAAGTTCAGAAGTTAAGTTTTTAGCTCAGATTGCCAATCAGTTAGGCGTAGCTATCCAACAAGCCGATTTGCTGGAGGAAACGAGAGGCCAATCAGCACAAATCGCTCAAAATTTAAAGGATTTGCAGCAAACTCAAGCTCAATTGATTCAGACTGAAAAAATGTCTGGTTTGGGGCAACTGGTGGCGGGTATTGCTCACGAAATTAACAATCCGGTTAATTTTATTTACGGCAATCTCAATCACGCTACTGATTATACTAAAAATTTGCTGAGTTTGCTGGAACTTTACCAGCAGCAACATCCCGATTCTAGTCCTGAGATTGGCGAATTGGCAGAAGATATTGACTTGGAATTTCTGCGGTCAGATTTGCCGAAGTTGCTATTTTCTATGCAGGTGGGAGCCGATCGCATTCGTCAAATTGTTCTGTCTTTGAGGAATTTCTCTCGTCTGGATGAAAGTCAAATGAAGGCTGTCGATATTCACGAGGGTCTTGACAGCACGCTGTTAATTTTGCAGCACAGGCTGAAATCTAATGGGGACAGTGCCAAGATTGTGCTAGTTAAAGAGTACGGCAGTTTGCCTCTGGTTGAGTGTTATGCTGGACAGTTGAATCAGGTGTTTATGAATGTCATCGGAAATGCGATCGATGCTTTTGACTCGGACAAGTTGAGCGATCGCAAATCAGTGAGTCCTCAAATTAAAATCTCTACTGCTGTCGGTCAACTTAATGGCAATGTTCCGAGCGCGGTGATTCGGATTTCTGACAACGGTTCTGGAATTTCGGAATCGATGAGACAACGCATATTTGACCCTTTTTTCACGACTAAGCCAGTGGGAAAAGGTACTGGATTGGGACTGTCAATTAGCTACAAAATTGTGGTAGAGAAACACGGCGGCGTTTTAAAATGCAGTTCTGAATCGGGGAAGGGTACTGAATTTGCGATCGAGATTCCGATTAGTCAGTAGTCATTAGTCAGCCGTCAGTAGTCATTAGTTATTGTAGGGTGCGTCTGGAGGCTGAATGTTGTCGTCACCTACTCAAGATTCCCGCCCCCTGACGCACCCTACGGTTAGCTGAATTGGCGATCGAGATTCCGATTAGTCAGCAGTCAGTTATTGTAGGGTGCGTCAGGAGGCTGAATGTTTTTGTCACCTACTCAAGGATTCCGGCCCTCTGACGCACCCTACGGTTAGTTTCGTTATCTGTAGTCCCGATTTCAACCGCCGAGTCGAAGAGAGTTCGATCGCCCGCAAGCGTTGATTGCAGAATAGGTTTGCCCCAAAACATGGTAAATTCAATAACCAGACAGACCGTTGTCAAAGTACAGAACTGAGCGCTTGCAGTCGATCGACCGATACGCCATGCCAGATTCCGAATTCTCAGATGATTTAAAATGGACGGCCCAAGCCAAAGCCAAGCTAAAAAATATTCCCTATTTTGTCCGGGGACAAGCCCGCGTGCGCATCGAGCAATTGGCCCGCGAAGCCGATACCGAAGTCGTCACCGTTGACTTAGTTGACCAAGCTCGCATCGAGTTTGGGCATTGACACTCCCCGCCCCAAAGGGCTAGGATTCTTCGTTCACAGGGAGATGCCTTGTAAAAGCAGTGCCTTTACTTGGTCTTACTCTCCCTCCCGAAGCAGTAACGGTATGCCCTGCCGTCAAAATTCGTAAACCTTCATCTCGAATATTCTTAGCAGCATTAATATCTCTATCATGGTTTTCTCCACATTTAGGACATTGCCAACTACGAACATCCAAACTCAAGCTATCCACGCGATTTAAACAGTTATTACAAGTCTTAGAACTGGGATAGAACCTATCTACTTCGACATAGGTTTTTCCTGCCCACTTAGACTTGTAGTTCAACATGGTGCAGAATTGTCCCCAACCAGCATCACTAATAGATTTAGCTAGTTTGTGGTTTTTCACCATGTTTCTAACTGCTAGACTCTCGACAACTATGACTTGGTTTTCGTCAACTAATTTACGACTTAGTTTGTGTAAAAAATCTTCGCGACACCGAACTATCTTCGCGTGAACTTTGGCAACTTTAACCCTAGCTTTATTGCGATTACCAGACCCTTTTAGCTTATGACTTAATTGCTTTTGTCTCTTCGCTAATTTCTTTTCATACTTTCGATAGTATTTGGGATTCCCATGTTTGGTTCCATCGGATGTAACAGCATAGTGAGTTAGTCCCACGTCTATGCCAATGGCTTTTCCTTCTGTTGATTTCTCAGGTAAGTCTTTGCCGTTATCATAGAGGCAAGCCGCCAAGTATTCCCCCGATGGATTAACTGAAACCGTAACCGACTTTAGAGTACCCTCTGGTTGTCGTGAGACTTTACAATGAACATCACCAATCTTAGGCAGTTTCAATGTATCATCTTTTAATTTACAACCTTGAGGAAATCTGATAGACTGTCTATTTTGTTTCTTTTTGAAGTTGGGATATTTAGCCCTACCCTCGAAGAAGTTCAGGAAAGCACTAGAAAGATTTAAAGCAGCTTGCTGCAGGACTTGTGACGGTGCTTCACTCAACCACTCATACTCTTTCTTCAGGGAGGGTAGAAGTTTGATTATTTCATTTCTGCTTAACCCCTTCCCCGTTTGCTTGTAAGTTTCAGACGTTAAGTTGAGGGCATAGTTATAGAACCATCTAGTACATCCAAACGACTTGGCAAGCAAAACTGATTGCTCACTTGTCGGATAGATTCTGTACTTGAAGGCTTTTAACATTTTTTTTACCAAACCAGTGATACTATGGTAACACAGGACAGCCTAAATGTAAAGCCGTCTTAAAATACGGGGTTTGAGACCCATTTTTTTGATAAGGGATCGAAATGTACCCTAAAGCTTTAGACTATAAAATGCGTTGTAAGGACAAGGATTTAAAAAAGTAGTGCGGAAAATAGTTATTGCTGGCAACTGGAAAATGTACAAAACTAGGGCAGAATCCCTAGAGTTTCTTCAAGGATTCATGTCCTGCCTGACGGAAACCCCAGAAGAACGGGAAGTCGTGCTTTGCGTTCCCTTCACAGATTTGAGTGTCCTCTCGAAAAACCTGCACGGAAGCCGGATCAGACTCGGTGCTCAGAACGTTCACTGGCAAGAGTCGGGAGCTTATACTGGTGAAATTTCCGGGCAGATGCTGACAGAACTTGGGGTGCGCTACGTCATCATCGGGCACAGCGAGCGCCGGCAATATTTTGGGGAAACCGACGAAACGGTGAATTTGCGGCTGACAACTGCTCAGAAATCCGGTTTAATTCCGATTCTGTGCGTGGGAGAGACGAAGCAGCAGCGCGATGCGGGGGAAACGGAAGATCATATTTTTTCTCAGTTGGCGCAGGATTTGGTTGGTGTTGACCAAGATAATTTGGTTATAGCTTACGAACCGATTTGGGCGATCGGCACTGGCGACACCTGCGAAACGAAGGAAGCTAACCGAGTTATTGGTTTGATTCGCTCTAAATTGACTAATCCTGACGTGCCGATTCAGTATGGCGGCTCTGTTAAGCCGGAAAATATTGATGAAGTTATGGCGATGCCTGAAATTGACGGGGTTTTGGTAGGCGGTGCGAGTTTGGAACCTGCCAGTTTCGATAGAATTGTCAATTATAAATAATTGTAATTGGTGATTGGTAATTGCTAATTGGTGGTTGTACGAAGAGTTTTGATGTTGAGAAATGACAATCTGTAGGAGTTACCCCAAAATCTTCCCGTACCAGTTGATGATGGGGCAACTAACCACCTTTTGGGCTGACAACAATATGATGTTCGATCGATCGCCTATAATTGTAATGTGCCTTTGAGTGTTTTTCCGATCGAGAGAATTGTTCCATGAATGCGATCGTTCTACCCAAACCCGCTTTAGAGGAGTTCCTCAAACTTCCTGAAACTGAGCCGGCCTCAGAATTTATTGACGGAGATATCCTTCAGAAACCCATGCCTCAAGGCGAACACAGCATAATTCAAGTTGAACTCTGCAAGAGTATCGATCGAGTAGCGCAAACTCAAAAAATTGCCAAGGCTTTTTCTGAATTGCGCTGCACTTTTGGCGGTAAGTCGATCGTACCAGATATAGCAGTATTCCGCTGGGAAAGAATTCCTTTTTTGCCTTCGGGTAGAATTGCCAACAGCTTTGAAATTAATCCAGACTGGTCGATCGAAATTTTATCGCCAAACCAAAGCCAAACAAAAGTCCTTGGTAAATTGCTGCACTATTCGCGACACGGTACTGAGTTGGGTTGGTTGCTAGATCTAGAGGAAGAAAGTATTTTAGCAGTATTTCCCGGACAAAAAGTAGAATTGTATCGAGGTACAGCTCGATTGCCAATTATTAATGGAATTGAGTTAGAATTGACGGTTGATAATGTTTTTAGCTGGTTGAGTTTTGGTTGAAGAATCTTGGACGCATCAGACTCTAAGAAACCGGGTTTTTTTAAGATTAGTTCGTAGTGTGGACTTTAGTCCGCTCTCCGGCTGCGGACTAAAGTCCACACTACAAACCGTTTTTTGTTCGTAGTGTGGACTTTAGTCCGCTCTCCGGTAGTCCGCTCTCCGGCTGCGGACTAAAGTCCACACTACGAACCGTTTTTGTTATGGTAATTGACCGGACACGATATCAAACCTAAAATCTTGAATCTAAAATCTCACTCGCCATGACAGATAACCCAGCCAAAATTATCATTAGAAATAAAACTTTCGAGTGGGGAAAACGCACTTATTTAATGGGCGTTTTAAACGTAACTCCTGACAGTTTTAGCGACGGCGGAGATTTCAATACCATAGAAGCTGCTTTAGCGCAAGCTGAAAATATGGTGAAATCGGGGGTAGATATTATTGATATTGGCGGTCAATCTACGCGGCCAGGTGCAGCGGAAATATCCTTAGAAGAAGAGATCGATCGCGTTATACCTGTCGTACAAATGCTGAGGGAAAAAGCCGATATTTTTGCCTCAGTTCCGATTTCTGTCGATACTACCAGAGCGCAGGTTGCTTCTTCTGCGGTTGAGGCGGGAGCGGATATAATTAACGATATTTCGGGAGCAACTTTTGACTCGGAAATGCTGTCAACGGTTGCTCAGTTGCAAGTGCCGATAATTTTGATGCACGTGCGGGGGACTCCCCAGACGATGCAAAAACTCACAGATTATCAGGATTTGATTGGGGAAATTCTGGATTTTTTGGAGAGTCGAATAGTGGCCGCTGTGGCTGCGGGAATTGACAAATCTCAGATAATTATCGACCCCGGTATTGGCTTTGCGAAGACTTACAGTCAAAACTTGGAAATTCTGCGGCAGTTGCCAAAATTCCGGGGTTTAGACTGTCCGATTTTAGTCGGAGTATCGCGCAAAAGCTTTATCGGTCACATTTTGAATCAGCCAGAAGCTAAACAAAGAATTTGGGGGACAGCGGCGGCTTGTACAGGTGCGATCGCAAATTCGGCAGATATTTTGCGAGTTCACGATGTCAGAGAAATGCACGATGTTTGTTTGGTTGCCGACGCTATCTTCAGAAATCAATCTTGAGCGGTTGATTGGTCGATTAGTTTGAGTTCTCGCTCTCCCCCGTGATGAGAATGCTGCTCGATATCCGGCATGGAACCCATCAATTCGTTGAGAGCTTCTGTCATGTTTCTCGGGTCCATAAACAGAATTTTGGCGTTGTCGCTTTCGCCTAATTTTTGTTGAGCGTCTAAGTATTTTTCAGTTACTAAGTAATTCAAAACTTGCTTGCTGTTCGGATGAGAGTCTAAAGCTTCAACGAGGAGCCTCATGTACTCCTTAGTGCCGATCGCCTTATTGACCATTGCTTGCCATTCGCTCTTAGTAGCGCGCTCCAATTCCATAGCTTCTTGCACCCTTTTCGGAGGTGTAATGCTTTGAATTTCTACGCGAATTACTTTGACGCCCCAAGTTTCGGTAGCCTCGTCCAACTTCTTGAGTAACTTTTTATTCATGTCATCTCGGGAACCCAAGATGTCTTGCATCGGCAATCGACCAATTTCAGCGCGAAACGTGGTTAAAACTAAGTTGGCGATCGCATTTTCAATTTGATCGATGCCATAATAAGCTTTCTGCAAATTCACAACCCGCCAATACACAACGGCATCGACTTCTAGGGCCACATTATCGCCCGTAATTGCTGATTGAGGTTTAATATCTAAAACTCGTTCGCGGCTGGTGTCCACGCAGACGACTTTTTCGATCAGGGGACTGATAAAGTGGAATCCGGGCTTGAGGGTGCGCTTGTATTGACCCAAACGTTCGACTAAAGCTTCGTCGCCACCGCTGACTATTTTCACGCTTGAGTTAACAGCGTAGCCGAGGATGAGCGCAAACAGCATGGTGAGAATAGACTGCCCCATTTCTACTTTCCTGCTAAGGTTGACTGAGAATCGATCGAGAATATACTCTAATTTAACTCAAAGTCTGCCGGTCGCGTGCTAAAATATCTCGACTGCTGGAACAAAGTAAACCTGTTAATAACGAGATCAATGGTGGGCCGCCATGTGTTCGGACTCTGACGAAGCAGTGAAATCCAGAATATCAACAACACATTTCCACAAAAGACATGAAAAACGATCGAGAGTTTCGCCCTTTCAAACCTTTTACCTGGATTGGCCCAAGCATTGCGGCGGCGGGAATGTGCGCCTTGGCAGTTGTCCCACCCGTACAAGCTGAACCAAATACTTCGGTGCAAATTGCCCCAAACTGGCAGTCGCAGAACTTGCAGCCACCCCGCCGAGGGCCCGCAGTCCGCGAAGTTCTATCCTACGAGATGAAGGGAGACGAACTCAAGATTTGCAAGCAGCAGCAAGGGAACTCCGAGAAAAAGTGCGAAGTTGTAGGGAAAGGTTACACGGTGGGTTTGAGAACTGCCAACGACCTCTACGGTCAAGGAAATCTGGTCAATGCCGAAGTTTTGTACCGGCAACTAATCGCTCGCTATCCCAAACAAGCCGATGCTTATTATAAGTTGGGAAGTCTGCTGTCGGGACAAGGTAAAATGAGCGATGCGATGGCTCAATTCCAAAAAGCAATTGAAGTCAACCCCCAACACGCCAAAGCTCACAACGATTTGGGCGTGGCTATGGCAAGTCAAGGAAAGTTGTCCGAGGCGATCGTGCTGTGGAGACAAGCCGTTAAAATTAACGATCGATATCCCGATGCTTTAAATAATTTAGGAGTCGGTTTGTACCAGCAAGGAGCAAAGGAAGACCAAGCGGAGGCTGTAGCCAGTCTCAAAAAAGCTAAGGAGTTATTTATCAAGCAGGGCAGAACTCAAGCCGCTACTAGAGTAGATAAAATTTTGGAGGAAATGAATTCACAGTCCAGCGGATCTTAAATTCATATTATGTTCGATATACCTAAAACAAAAAAGGTTTGTAGTGAGGACTTTAGTCCGCAATTAAGAAGGACTAAAGTCCTCACTACAAACCAATCTTAATTATGGTCATCCCAGCGGATATGAGAGCGAGAGCAGATCGAACATTCACAGAAAAAAAAGAGGGGGCGATCGGCATCAATCAGCCTTCAACGGCGGTTAAACACGCCCCGAAGCCTCAATCTAAAGCATTTCCCTCAAAACTTGTAAAATCACATCTCCATCCACGCGATCGCTCACAGCAGCCTCCCCCAAGCGCACCGGCAGCACAAACCGCACCTTGCCATCCTGCACCTTCTTATCCAGTTGCAAAGTCTTCAAAATCTCCTCAACATCAACACCAGCAGGCAATTTCGCAGGTAAAGCCGCCTTAGCAATTAAAGCAGATTGGCGGCGATCGCACTCAGCATCCCACATTCCCAGCTCCACAGCCAACCGGCTGGATGCAGCCATACCGATTGCCACCCCTTCCCCGTGATTGATTACCTTGTAATTCGTCAAACTTTCTACAGCATGACCGATCGTGTGACCGTAATTCAAAATCGCCCGCAAACCCGACTCCTTCTCATCCTTGGTTACCACATCAGCCTTAGCTTGGCAAGACCTGCTCAAAATTTCCGCCAACAAATCCCCCTTCACATAGCGCATTTGATCCAAACGCTTGCAATTCTCCAACTTCCCGAACAACTCAGCATCCCAAATCACCCCATACTTGATGACTTCCGCCATCGCCGAACGAAACTCCCGCGCCGGCAGAGTTTTGAGAACATCCGGGTCAATCAACACCAAACGCGGCTGATGAAAAGCCCCGATTAAATTCTTCCCTTCAGGATGATTTACCCCCGTTTTGCCGCCAATAGAAGCATCAACCATCGCCAGCAGCGAAGTCGGAACCTGCACCACATTAATTCCGCGCAGCCAAGTCGCCGCCGCAAAACCCGTCATATCGCCAACCACCCCGCCGCCCAAAGCCACCATTGTCGAGGAACGTTCCAAACGGTTAGCCAAAGCCGCATTGTAAATCTTCTGGATCGAATTTAAAGTTTTGTATTGTTCGCCCGGTGGTAAAATGCAGGTACTGACTTCCAGACCGGCCGATTCGAGGGCTGCGGTTGCTCTTTCGCCGTAGTGCCGAAAAATCGACTGATTTGAGACCAAAAGAACTTTTTTGCCCAAACTTAGATCGCCCATCAGACTGCCGAGTTCGTCTAAGCCGCCCGTTGGCGTAGCCCCCGTAGGGGATCGCACGCAAATATTGTAAGATTGTGGGCCCAAGTCAACTTTAATTATCGATTGCATATTTATCTACTTTAGATATTAGATTTTAGATTATAGTTCTTATAGGTCTTTTTATTGATTATTTTGGAGAAATTGCAATGAGTCTTACCGGAGCAATAGCTTATTTTGGAATTTTCGGCGGCATGGTCGGCTTGGCAACAGTGCTGATGTTTGGTCTGCGGGCTGTCAAACTCATCTAGTTCGCCTGCTTTGTGACTTAGAACTCAGACCGTTAAACCTCTGGTAAAAGTATTGATCGGGCGAAGTCTTTGCGCCCCAAAAAATCTCTGATTAAATCGGCAGATTTAGCGCGCAAATGCTTCGGTCGATATAACCTGAGACTAAAACTATAGCCTTTCGAGATCTCATATTCGCGGACGACTGGGCATAGGGCATAGGGCCTAGGCCTCCGTGGGCACGCAAGCATACCTCACCACGCTTGAGAACCGCTATAGCTTAATTAGACTCTTGGCTGACTGACAATTCCCTGACCAATACTAATGAATCTAACCCCGAAGATACTTCGAGAGCGCCCAGCAACAGACCTAAAATAATTTGGGAAAATGAAACAAAAGTAGGGCTAGAAGTTGTTGCGAATCAAAAGAGCAAGACTCCGACAATCAAATATTTTACTAAATTTACTTAAACCTATCCGTTGCAACAAGTTATGGTAAAAACTCTCACCCAGGCATCTAAATTAATTAGAATATCCAACTATGTTGGCCCTCAAGCGATCGCTCAAATTAAATAACAGCGAAGCGACGCTACTTGGAAGTCAAACCAGACCAGCTACAGGGATTAGTCGCCAGTTTTTCCGTACTCAGCCATAGTTGCGTAAGTTATGTTTAAACATCTGCACCTACTTAACAAAGGTCACAATTCTTGCGAAGCGGGCGGTTTAACAAGCGCTTTGATAATATGGGAAAAGCAATTAGCTATTATCGAGCTTCTGTACAACTTATTATCAAAAAAATAATTGGACAGCAATACAAAATAACTTAGGATTAGCTTAACCAATTATGAATACGATCGCCAACCTACCAGGGTATCAAATCACACAGCAATTATACTCAGGTAGGCGCACCCTTGTCTATCGAGGTATCCGTACCAGCGATCGACAACCCGTCGCCATCAAATTACTCCGCAACGAATACCCAAACTTTAACGAACTCGTTCAATTCCGCAACCAATATACCATTGCCAAAAATCTCGACTTTCCTAGTATTATCAAACCCTTAACCCTAGAAGTTAATCGCAATGGCTATGCCTTAGTCATGGAAGACTTTGGTGGAATTTCCCTATCAGATTATCTCCCAACAGCCACCAATGAAAATCCCCAATATAAATATTTACCTTTAGGGGATTTTTTCATAATATCCCTTAAACTCACAGAAATCCTGCACTATCTCTACCAAAATCGAGTCATCCACAAAGATATAAAACCCGCCAACATTCTCATCGATCCAGAAACAAAAGAAGTCAAATTAATTGATTTTAGTATTGCTTCTCTCCTACCAAAAGAAACCCAACAGATTCAGAATACTAATGATTTAGAAGGCACATTAGCCTATCTTTCTCCCGAACAAACTGGTCGAATGAATCGAGGCATAGATTATCGAAGTGACTTTTATTCTCTGGGAATTACATTTTATGAATTATTGACGGGAACATTACCATTTAGCTCGGAAGATGCAATAGAAGTGGTACACTGTCACCTGGCGAAACAGCCGATTCCCATCCATCAAATTAATTCAGAAATTCCCCTAATATTGTCAGAAATTGTCAGTAAACTGATCGCAAAAAATGCCGAAAATCGTTATCAGAGTGCCTTGGGAATTAAGCACGATTTAGAAATCTGTCTATCTCAACTGCAAACTACAGGCACAATAGAGCCTTTTGAAATAGGAAAGCGAGATATTAGCGATCGCTTCCTAATTCCCGAAAAACTCTACGGAAGAGAAGCCGAAGTTAATCAACTATTAAATTCCTTCGATCGCGTCGCCCAGGGCACAGCAGAAATGATGTTAGTAGCAGGTTTTTCTGGAATTGGGAAAACCGCAGTGATAAATGAAGTACATAAACCTATTGTCAGGCAGCGCGGCTATTTTATTAAAGGCAAATATGACCAATTTCAACGCAATATCCCCTTTTGGGCTTTCGTGCAAGCTTTTCGCGATCTAATAGGACAAATATTATCAGAGCCAGATGAGCAATTGCAAACCTGGAAAGCCAATATTCTCAAAGCAGTAGGAGACAGCGGGCAAGTCTTAATTAATGTAATTCCCGAGCTAGAAAACATAATTGGCAAACAGCCGCCAGCCTTAGAATTATCAGGAACTGCTGCCCAAAATCGCTTTAATTTATTATTTCAAAAATTTGTGCAACTCTTTACCAGTAAAGAACATCCCTTAGTGATGTTTCTGGATGACTGGCAATGGGCTGATTCTGCATCATTGAATTTGCTGAAATTATTGATGCAACAAGATACAGGACATCTATTGATATTAGGTGCTTATCGAGATCGTGAAGTTTCACCTGTCCATCCATTCATTTTAACAGTAGATGAAATTGTCAAAACGGGAGCAACGGTTAATACAATTACTCTCCCACCGTTAAGGGAATCGGATATTAATTTTTTGGTAGCAGATACGCTGAATTGTGAATTATCCCTAGCCCAGCCTTTGACAAAATTAATCTTTCAAAAAACTCAGGGAAATCCTTTCTTTGCCACTCAGTTTCTCAAAGCTTTACACGATGACAAGTTAATTAGTTTTAATTGGGATATCCAGCATTGGCAGTGCGATATTGCCCAAATCAACGCCTTGGCAATTACTGATGATGTAGTTGAATTCATGGCGCGGCAATTGCAGAAATTACCAATCCCAACTCAGGATGTCTTAAAGTTGGCTGCTTGTATTGGGGCGCAGTTCGATTTGCATACTTTGGCAATAGTTTCACAGCAATCGGAAATAGAGACTGCGACGGTTTTATGGAGAGCATTGCAGGATGGTTTTATTTTGCCGATTAGTAATGTTTATAAGTTTTATCAAGTAGAATGCAATGATAACTTAAACCCAGAAGAGGAAAATGCTAATAAACAAATTGCTAGCTACAGATTTTTGCACGATCGCGTTCAACAAGCCGCCTATTCCCTCATTCCTTCAGCTCAAAAACAGGCAACTCATCTCAAAATCGGTCAACTGCTCCAACAAAACTTATCAGACATAGAAAAAGAGGAAAAGCTGTTTGATATTGTCGGGCATTTAAATTTAGGAATGGGGTTAATTGAGCGAGCCCAAGAACGAGAAGCCTTAGCCAGACTTAACTTAGCTGCCGGACAGAAAGCCCGAAATTCTACAGCATACTCAGCCGCCAGAACTTTTGTAAAAATAGGGCGGGAGTTGCTAACCGCAGATTGTTGGCAAACTCAGTATGAATTAACCCTTAATCTTTATGTGGCTGCGGCGGAAACTGCCTATTTGAATGCTGATTTTGATGGCATGGAAGAAATGGCAAATCTGGTTTGGCGATCGGCTAAAACAATACTAGATAAAGTAAAAATATATGAGATTCAAATCAACGCACTGACAACTCAGAATCAGATGTTAGAAGCGATCGCAGTAGGCAGAATCGCCCTAGAACAATTGGGGATTGAACTTCCCTCTGAAAATGACGAAGCCTTGACACGCATTGCACTACAAAACCTTGCCAGTCAACTGGAGGACAAACAGATTGAGGAACTGGTTGACCTTCCCGTAATGAGCGATCCTCGGACAATTGCGGCTATGCAACTGTTAGCAATGTTATTTTTACCCATTTTTATGGTAAATTCTGCCTTGTTGCCTGTGCTTTGCGCCACAATGGTCAGTCTATCGCTCCAATTGGGAAATGCACCCGCATCAACAATCGGGTATGCAAGTTATGGCATGGTGCTGTCTGTCTTTTTGGGAGAAGTAGAAAAAGGCTATCGCTTTGGTCGAGTGGCACTGAGCGTACTCAATCGGTTGAATGTGGGGGAATTTAAGTCCATAGCTTTACTTTGGTTTTGCTGTTTTACCCAGCATCGTCAAGAAGAACTAAGGGCAGTAATTCTAACGGCAAAAGAGGGCTATCTGGCTGGAATGGAAACTGGTGATTTCCTAAATGCTGGCTACAATATTAATGTTTATTTTGATGATAGTTTCTTCGCTGGAATGGATTTATATGATTGGGAATCAGAAATAGAAAATTACTGTGTTGTCTTAGCTCAAGTTAAGCAATATTTGCCTCTGGCTTATGTGAAGATGAGACAACAGATGGTACAGAATTTGATAGGACTTGTCCATCAACCAGATTTATTAATCGGCCAGACCTACGATGAAACGGTCATGATTCCCAAGCACCATCAGAATAAGGAGTTTCCAGCACTCGCTTTTGTCTATATATACAAACTGATGCTTGCCTATCTCTTTGGCAACTACGCCAACGCCCTAGACTACATTGCCCAAGCTAAGGCATATTTGATGGTAGTGGCAGCAATGATTCATACTCCGATTTTCCATTTCTATGCCGGGTTAAGCTACTTGGCACTATTTTCTACGCAGTCAGAAATGGAGCAAACTAACACTCTCACTCTGCTGGAAACCCATCAAACTACTCTGGCTCAATGGGCGCACCATGCACCGATGAATCACCAACATAAGGTTGACTTAGTAGAGGCAGAAAAATTCCGAGTTTTCGGCAATAAATATGAAGCTGGAGATTGGTACGATCGCGCAATTTCCGGAGCCAAAGAAAACGAATATATCCAAGAAGAAGCGTTAGCTAATGAACTAGCGGCTAAATTTTATCTGGACTGGGGAAAAGAAAAAGTTGCTTCTGGATATATGCAGGAAGCATACTACTGTTACACCCGATGGGGTGCGAAGGCGAAAGTTGTTTATTTAGAACAACACTATCCCCAACTACTAGGGGCTATTCTCCAACCGACTAAGCGAGCTATCATATCTGAGGGAACAATCTCTCCTACCCTCATGAGAAGCGTAACGAGCGTCAGTAGCAGCAACAGCCAGAATTTATGGCTGGATTTTCCGGCGGTGATGAAAGCAGCACAAGCTATTTCACAGGAAATTGAATTAGAGAAACTATTGGCCACTTTGATGCAAATTGCGATCGCCCATGCGGGAGCGGAAACCGGAATTTTAGCGATCGATCGAGATGCAAAATGGTTAGTAGTGGCTTCATCGGCTCAAAACCATACCGAAAAGAGGCACATTCCTTTAGCTGAATGTCAAGAATTACCCCAAAGTTTGATTTATTCTGTAGCCAGAAGTCAAACAACGGCGGTTTGTGATAACTTGAGTGCTTCGGCTCAATTTGCAGGCGATCGCTATATCATAACCCACCAGCCTAAATCAGCTTTATGTATTCCGATTAGCAAGCGGGGAAAATTAATCGCGATTTTGTATTTAGAAAATAATCTAACAGTGGGAGCGTTTACAAGCGAGCGCGTCGAAACCCTCCAAATCGTTACTGCTCAAGCGGCTATATCCATTGAAAACGCCCGTTTGTATCAACAAGTAGAGAACTACTCTCAAACCTTGGAAGCGGAAGTAGAGCGAAAAACTGAAGAGTTAAGCCAAAAAGCTGTTGATTTAGAGCAAGCATTGAAAAATTTACAACAAACCCAAGCACAACTAATTCAGAGCGAGAAAATGTCCGCCGTCGGTCAACTCGTAGCGGGAATAGCACACGAAATTAACAACCCAGTTACTTTTATTCATAGCAATCTTCAGCCCACCGAAAATTATGTCAAAGCTTTGCTGAACTTGCTGGAACTTTATCAGCAAGAATATCCAGATAAAAGCTCAGCAATTAAAGCAAATATTGAGGAAATTGAGTTAGAATTTATCAGGGAAGATTTAACTAAGATTCTGCAATCCATGAAAGCCGGAAGCGAACGAATCAAGCAAATTATCTTGAGTTTGCGTAATTTCTCTCGCTTGGACGAAGCAGACATGAAATCTGTAGATTTACACGCCGGACTTGAAAGCACTTTACTAATTTTACAAAACCGCTTCCAAGAAAGTGATAATCTGCCCGAGGTACAAGTTATTAAAGAGTATGGCAACCTGCCTCGTGTTACCTGTTATGCGAGTGAGATGAATCAGGTATTTCTCAGTATTATTAGTAATGCTCTTGATGCTCTCAAACAAGTTAGTAAAACTCAAAATAATCCTTCGATTAAGATTCAAACTGAAGTGATAAAAAAAGAGTGGGTAAGAATTGCGATCGCTGATAATGGTAGTGGGATTCCTACCCATATTCAAAAACGCATATTCGAGCCATTTTTTACAACTAAACCAGTGGGGAGCGGTACAGGTTTAGGTTTATCTGTCAGCTATGCTATTATCAAAAAACATGGGGGTAAATTAACCTGTGGTTCGACTGTCAGCAGCGGGACTATTTTTGCGATCGAGATTCCTATAAAGTATCTGGGTTGACTGGGGCCAGAGATGGACTCGAATATAGATGTCAAGTTGAAAGTAGAATGGGCTTAAAAATCTTGTCATTACCCAAATTTCCTGAAACCCTGACTGCGCCGTTATTCCGCCAGGGACTGAAGTCCCTGGCTAATAGCGTAAGTCGGTTGAAACCGACTAAGTTTTTGGTTCTTTTAGTCGGTTTTAACTCACATCTTGCATCATTGTCAGCAACGCTGCTCAAAGCCCGTTCCACAAAGAATGAATTTTCTTGTGGGGTGGGCGTCCCGCCCGCCCGTGAAAGGCTAATTGAGAATGGTGCAAGATCTCAGTTTTAACCGACTTACGCTATTAGCCGTAGGTTTGAACCTACGGCGGGCTAGCAGGTAAACGAAAAATGAAAAATGTGGGTAATGACAATGCTTAAAAATGCACCGGGATTTTTGTAATTGGGAAACGGGCGATCGCCTTTGGGACACCGACTGTTCAACAGTTGACAGTTGACAGTTGACAGTTGACCTGTGGAGAGCGACCTCTACCTAGAAGGAAGAGGATTGGAGTAATGAATAGTCTGATTTTAATTTCTCCCTCACTCGTGAGAGGCTTTCAACTAATTCTTTCTGGTAAACAAAGGGTGAGTATCCAGCAATTCCAATTGTTCCTCTCGCCTCCAGCAAGAAAAAATCTGGGTGAGAGTGCGATCGCAAAATCCAAATTATCTCTTCAAAACGCCTAGATTAATGGGGTACTTACCGCCGCCGTTTCTTTACCTGTTGGTACGGATAACAGTCAATCACACAATCTCTCATGTAACTACCTTTAGAGTCAGATTCCATTAATTCTGAATAGACATGATTCGGGACTTCAAAGTAGAGATAGGTTTTGCCGCTATCGAAAAGAACTTCTAGGGTAGACTCGGTATCGTCATAACCCACAGCTTTTATCATGCTGGATTCGACTGGTTGTAGTTTCATGATTTTCTGTTCAGTAAGGCAGCCTGAAAAAAACAGAAGACGCAGAGCCCGGACTTTTTAAAGAAGTCGGGGTTCAAAAGCCCGATCGCACCTTAATTTCCCCTAAAATAACTTCTACTCCCCCCAATCTAAAATCCAAAATCTAAAATCGAAAATCGAAATGACTCATTCCACCGATATTGTTACCCTCGCCCGCTGGATGGCGGCCGACTTCAGCAACCAACCCCAAGCCTTTGAAAATCCGCCATTCTTCGCCCACATCCGCGTCTGCATGAGACCTTTACCCGTGGAACTTCTGGGCGGGATGAGCTTGTACCTAGAACAAGCCTATGATATCGAACTGCACGTACCGTACCGAGTTCGAGTTTTAAAATTAGTCCCGGCGGGCGATCGCATCGACATCGAAAATTATGCCATAGAAAACGAAGCGCAATTCTACGGCGCATCCCGCCAACCCCAACGGCTGCAAGAAATCAAAACCGAACAACTGACACTCCTCCCGGGATGCACCTTTTTTACGCACTGGACGGGTAACAGCTTCAAAGGGTCTGTCGAACCCGGAAAAGGCTGTGCCGTGGTCAGAAATGGCAAACAAACCTATCTGGATAGCGAATTCGAGATTGATGGTGACAAATTTATCAGCCACGATCGCGGGCGCGACCCCGAAACCGACGCCCACGTCTGGGGAGCCCTCGCTGGGCCCTTTGAATTCACCCGCTGGGCCAGTTTCGCCGACGAAATTCCGGTTTAACAGCAAAATCTAGTCGGGATTTGGGAAACAACCGGGTTGATTAAAGGTTCAGAATGCACCAATACCTGGTACATTAACGCAGTATTGGCAAGCAAGATTCACCGTTGTTTTATGAAAGTCCTGGTTATTGGTGGCGATGGCTATTGCGGTTGGGCAACCGCGCTCTACCTTTCTAACAAAGGTCACGAAGTTGGCATCCTCGACAGCTTCGTGCGGCGGCACTGGGATCTGGAACTGTGCAGCGACACCCTCACTCCCATTGCACCGATTCAGCAACGACTCCAGCGATGGCAAGATTTAACGGGTAAGTCGATCGACTTGTTCGTCGGTGACATCACCAACTACGATTTTCTCAGCAAAAGTATGAGAAAATTTGCACCCCAAGCGATCGTCCATTTCGGCGAACAGCGATCGGCCCCCTTCTCCATGATCGATCGCGAACACGCAGTCCTCACCCAAGTCAATAACGTCGTCGGGACACTCAACCTGCTGTACGCCATCCGCGAAGACTTCCCCGACTGTCACCTAGTCAAATTGGGGACAATGGGCGAATACGGCACCCCGAATATTGACATTGAAGAAGGCTATCTGACGATCGAACACAACGGCCGGAAAGATACACTACCCTATCCCAAACAACCGGGCAGTTTCTATCACCTGTCAAAAGTCCACGACTCCCACAACATCCATTTTGCTTGCAAAATCTGGGGTTTGAGGGCCACCGACTTAAATCAGGGCGTAGTCTACGGCGTGCTCACAGAAGAAACCGGCATGGACGAACTGTTGATCAACCGTTTGGACTACGACGGAGTATTCGGAACAGCATTAAACAGATTTTGCATCCAAGCTGCGATCGGTCATCCCCTGACAGTTTACGGCACAGGCGGACAAACCCGCACCTTCTTAGACATTCGGGATACCGTGCGATGCG
Organism: Microcoleus sp. PH2017_12_PCY_D_A; assembly: GCF_020738565.1. NCBI lineage: Bacteria > Bacillati > Cyanobacteriota > Cyanophyceae > Oscillatoriales > Microcoleaceae > Microcoleus > Microcoleus sp. PH2017_12_PCY_D_A. The sequence goes on from NZ_JAEQCI010000083.1 coordinate 22,167, forward strand.
TCGAATTGGCGATCGCCAACCCCGCCGAAGCAGGACAATTCCGAGTCTTCAACCAATTCACCGAACAATTCAGCGTCGGCGACTTAGCCTCATTGGTGCAAAAAGCAGGCATGGCAATGGGATTAAAAGTAGAAATTAACCATCTCGAAAATCCCAGAGTCGAGAAAGAAGAACATTATTTCAATGCCAAAAACACCAGTTTATTAGGTCTCGGCTTGCAGCCGCACTACCTCTCAGATTCCCTGCTAGATTCTCTGCTGAATTTTGCCACAAAATATCAGCACCGCGTAGATAAGAACCAGATTTTGCCGAAGGTTTCTTGGCGCAGGTAATTTTGGGTACAAGCTGCAAGATTTTTTTGGACGAACCGCGAAGGCGCGAAGGGCGCGAAGCAAGAGAAAAGAAAGCAAGAGAACAGGAAGGGAAAGCTTGTTCTGAATGGATATATATCTATCTTTTTGTTTTTTTACTCTGTGTCCTCTGTGTCCTCTGCGGTTAATTTAAAAAATCTTATCTGGTTTTGACTGTCGGCTTGTTTGGGAATAAATACCGTGAAAAGTAGAATTTTGATTCAGTTGCTTTTAGTTGTTCTGCCGGGATTTTGTGCAAGTGCAGTTTGTGCTTATTATTTAGTACCGGAATGGGCTGCACTAACGGCGAGTTATCAAAATTACCGTCGAGTTAGCGCATCGCCTTCTGCTACGTCCAAGGAAATCTTAATTGCCAAAACAGCACAGGAAATTCACAGAATTAACTGCTTTGCAGAAGGTGTAGGATTGCTTTTAGGTGGGATAATTGTATCAATTGGCATTCAGGGAATTTGCATCTTGCCCCAGAAACCTCTCGATGGCAGTTAACTAAGATGAAGCTGCTGACAGAATCTTACTTAAACCAAAAAATTCGGTGGCCGAATACAGGTCGGCACATTTTAGCACAATTTGACGATGATACTGTTGTTGTCTATCAAGCTTACCGTCCGGCGATCGGGCTTTTTGCAGCAGAGAATGGTTATTTCGGCGGTGAATTCAGCCTGAATCGCATGAGTTGGATTAAGCCGAACTTTCTCTGGATGATGTATCGATCGGAATGGGGAACAAAACCCGGACAAGAAATAATTTTGGCTATTTGGCTAAAACGTTCCGCCTTTGACGAAATTTTAGCATCGGCCGTTCATTCCAATTTCGTTTCACAAGTGTACGGAAGCGAAAAACAATGGAAACAAGCTGTTAAAAATTCATTGGTACGCCTGCAATGGGATCCAGACCACCATCCCAGTGGCGCGAAACTGGAACGGCGGGCAATTCAACTAGGCTTGCGCGGCAGTTTTTTGGCAAATTACGCGCGAGAATGGATTGTGAATATCGAAGATATTTCCCAATTCGTGCGACAGCAACACGAATATAAAGGAGACGACCGCCCGCAATTACTCACTCCCCGTGAGACAGTGTATCCTGTTACTAACCCCGACATTTGCCAAAGACTGGGAGTAGCGATTTCGCCAACAATATATAAAGAATAACTAAAGCCTTCTTCCCTCTTCCCTCTTTTTAGGCTGAGGGAAGCCGAAGCGCCTTCATCCTACATCCGTTACATCCGTTACAGAATCCGTTGCCGAACTTCCTTCGTTTTATGAAAATTGCTCTGTTCACTGAAACATTTTGGCCGAAAATAGACGGCATTGTCACTCGCCTGATTCACACTGTAGATCACTTGCAGCGATCGGGCGAACAAGTTCTGATATTTTCTCCAGATTACGGAATTACAGAATACAAAGGTGCCCGAGTTTACGGTGTTGAGGGTTTGCCTTTGCCCATGTACCCGGAACTGAAAATGGCACTGCCCAGTCCGGCTATAGGTCAACAATTACAGAAGTTTAAACCGGATCTTATTCATGTTGTCAATCCCGCTATTTTGGGATTGGGCGGGATATATTACGGCAAAAAGTTTAATATTCCAATTTTGGCTTCTTACCACACGCATTTACCTAAATACTTGCACCATTACGGTTTTGGAATGCTCGAACCTTTGCTGTGGGAATTGCTCAAAGGGGCGCACAATCAAGCTGAATTAAATCTCTGCACTTCTACAGCCATGGTGGATGAGTTGAGAACTCATGGCATCGATCGCGTAGACTTGTGGCAGCGGGGTGTTGATACTGAAATGTTTGTCCCCGAATTGGCGAGTCGAGAAATGCGATCGCGCCTTTCTGAAAATAACCCAGATAGCCCCTTACTCCTCTACGTCGGCCGCCTCGGTGCCGAAAAAGAAATCGAATCCATTAAACCAGTCCTCGCAGCCATTCCCGGCGCCCGCCTCGCCCTAGTCGGAGACGGCCCCCACCGGCAAAACCTCGAACAATATTTTGCCGGCACCCCCACAAATTTTGTTGGCTACCTCAAGGGGCAAGAATTGGCTTCTGCTTACGCATCTGCTGATGCCTTCATTTTTCCCTCCCGTACCGAAACCCTGGGCTTAGTGCTCCTAGAAGCTATGGCTGCGGGGACGCCCGTAGTGGCGGCTCGCAGTGGCGGAATTCCCGATATTGTCACAGACGGTGTTAACGGCTATTTATTTGACCCCACCGATGAAGCCGGAGCAGTGGCTGCCACCCAGCGCCTGTTTGCGAATCCCGAAGAACGGGAAACCCTCCGCCAAAACGCTCGCTCTGAAGCCGAACGCTGGGGTTGGGCCGCCGCCACCGCACAACTGCGGCGCTACTATCAATCAGTCGTATTTGCCCAGTCCATGGCCTCTGCCGCTTAATTTTCAAAAGCTGTGGCGCTTTTAAACCCTAGATTCCGCACCCTAGGGTGTCACACAGTATAATTACTTAGAGAAATCGATTTTTTAAGTGATAAATTATGCCTTTTTCCAATTGATATCCGCCAAAATACGGCATACAAGTATAATTTATAGCTTAATAGGTCGATAAAAATAAGTAAAAACCGATTGTGACAGTTGAGGGTGGCGAATCTGGGTCAAAGATTACCGACAGCTTAGCTGCCCTCGCGAGGCAGTTTCTGGCGAGGAGGGATGTCCTCAAAGATCGATCGAACTTTTTTGGTGCTCAGATCGCCGTAGCTATCCTGCTGTATTGGTAAAGTAGTTGAGTTGGTGGAATGTCCTAACAAAACACGGTAAAATATCAGGGAAAGATCAACTGCATACCGTTTTAAACAAGGGTTGAAACATCAACCATCTATGGATGTGTCGATCGTTGGTGACGTTGGTGTAGATACACAAATGTGGAGACATCCACATTTCAATAGCGCTTTTAACATTGTGTTAAAGGCTTTGAGAGATACCTCCGCATCCAGGGTGGACGTAAGCTCCCCAGGCTGTGCTATATACAGTAGAGGTTGATTAGCAGCTTGTGGCGGGTGAAATGTATCTGTTGCGTTTACTATTAAACCATGAGTAGCTTTGGAAGGCTTCGCGGGTGGGGAGACGAGCGCCCTTCACCAGACCAAATACCGGTCGCCGATCGCGCTAAAACATTTACACCGCGCAGCAGCCGAGCACAGAGTGTCAAATCTACATTGCCCGCGATCGACAGCCTGCTAGCTAATTTTCAGACTGGCAGGGTTCACAAGTCAATTTCAACTTTAACTGGCGAACCCTCATCAGTATCCAGGTTGTAACAAAAAAAGATCGAGCATCTGTAACAAGCAAACTGAACTTTAATCCGCCAAACAATGAAGCCATTATTGATCGAAGCGACAATCGAATGCTGAGTTGAAAAGCAAACAACTTAAACAGTTTGCACCGCAGCATCTAGCACCGCGATCGACCAGCCGGTCAATCTACCCCTCTGAGCAAGCAGTTAATCATGACATTCTCCAATGCTGGTAGCGTTCTGGCTACACTGACTCAAGTTAATTTTATGGGGGCATTGACCTCCCGTGTTAAGAGCCTGCCAGTTACTGAATTAGTGTGCCTGCTGGACTTTGTAACGGCTGAATTTCAGCAATTTATCCGGGCGATGGACCTGATTAACAATGAAGCGCTCGAAACTCTCTTAGAGCAACTGTTAGATGCCTTCACTGTCAAAATTGGTCAAATTCTGCAAGCAGACCGGACAACAATTTTTTTGGTAGATGCCAACAAAAATCAACTGTGGCACAAAACAGTTGATGGACTCACGGGCGAAGATATAGAAATTCGCTTGCCGATGGATGCAGGCATTTTAGGCTACGTAGCAACTACTGGAAAATCGCTCAATGTCGCGCATGGTAGAGAACACGAGCATTTTAATGCCGAAGTAGACGAACCGCCGAACTACCAAGTTGAGACCATCCTCTGCATGCCGATTTTTAGCAGCAAGAGCCAGCACGAACCCGTAGCGGTGGTGAGACTCTTAAATAAAGCTGGCAATGTCCCGTTTACCGAGGAAGACGAACAGCAGTTTCAGGCTTTTGCAGATTCGATCGGGATTATTCTCGAAAGCTGTCAATCTTTCTACGTCGTGGCCCGCAACCAGCGAGGGGTTGCCGCACTTTTGAGAGCAACCACAACTTTGGGTCAAAGTCTTGACTTGGAAACAACTTTGCGCTCCGTCATGGATCAAGCTCGGGACTTGATGCAAGCCGATCGCAGCACGCTATTTTTATTAAATCGGGAAGCCAACGAACTCTGGACAAAAGTTGCCAAGGCCGACGGCAAAACAATGGTCGAAATCCGCATTCCTGCTAATAAGGGAATTGCAGGTTACGTAGCTTCGACCGGTCAAACTCTAAATATTACAGATGCTTACGACGATCCCCGCTTTGACCCATCTACAGACCAGCACACGGGATACCGCACTCGCACTGTCTTGTGTATGCCGGTGCATAACGCTAAAGGTGAGCTGATCGGGGTGACTCAGCTAATTAATAAAAATCAAGGCACTTTCACTACTTCCGACGAAGAGTTTTTGCGAGCATTTAATTCCCAAGCGGGAATGGCGCTGCAAAATTCTCAACTGTTTCAGAACGTGATGGTGGAAAAGCAGTATCAAAAAGATATGCTGCAAAGTCTTTCAGATGCAGTCATTTCCACCGATTTGCAGGGACGGATTGTCACGATTAACGAAGCCGCGCTGGAATTGTTGGGCTGTCCGGTAAATCAAGATAAAAGCAAACACAATCTCCGGATTTGGGAAGATAAACTGATCGATCGCTATGTTTGGGAAGTTGTGCCGATCGAAAATTTGAAATTTCGAGTCGAAGACAGTCTCCACAAGGCTGCCAGATCTTACGTTCCCGAACAAAATTTAACTGTGGGACTGTTGGTGGAAACAACGCTGGGTGGTTGTGCACAAACAGAAACAGAAGCAGAAACAGAAAGTTACATTTTGGCCGTGCCCGATCCCAATGACCCCAATTTGTATTACGCTTGGGGCGAAAACAACGCCTGGACTGAGGAAGTAGCGCAGGCAGAATTAGCTAATTCCCAATCTCTATTTTCGCTGCCCAATTCTGCCTTGTACCATCCTTATTGTCCCCTGCCCATCTCCAGCTCTGGAATTAAATTAATTGAACGCAGTTTGAATTTAACTGTCAACCCGCTGATCAATCCAGAAGGCGGCGTGCGCGGCGGTTTAGTGGTACTCGAAGACATCAGCCGCGAAAAGCGGATGAAAACCACAATGTCTCGCTACATGACTCCCGGAGTCGTAGATAAAATCATGGCCTTGGGCGAAGGCTCCCTGATGGTGGGCGAACGCAAAGAAGTTACTATTTTATTTTCCGACATTCGCGGCTACACCACCCTGACCGAAAATCTGGGAGCATCGGAAGTTGTGGCCCTACTGAACCAGTATTTTGAGACGATGGTGGAAGCCGTTTCCCACTGCGAAGGCACCTTAGACAAGTTTATCGGCGATGCTTTAATGGCCGTATTCGGCGCGCCCCTGCCGTTCAATCCCCCGGAAAGTCACGGTTGGATGGCGGTGCAGTCGGCTTTAGATATGCGCCGGCGTTTGAAAGAGTTTAATGATTCTCGCCCAGGCGCCGATCCGTTTCGCTTCGGAATTGGGATTAGTTCTGGAGAGGTGGTTTCGGGAAATATTGGTTCCCAAAAGCGGATGGATTACACCGTAATCGGAGATGCGGTGAATTTGAGTTCCCGCTTGGAACAGCTTACAAAGGAGTACGGCTGCGATATAATTTTGAGCGAATTTACCTACAATTTGTGCCGCGAACGGATTTGGGTGCGAGAGTTGGACAAGGTGCGGGTTAAGGGCAAAAATCAGCCGGTCGGGATTTACGAGTTGTTGCAAATTAGTTCCGAGCCCCTCGACGCGGAAACCGTTCGGTTTTTGGAACTTTACAATAACGGCCGCCATGCTTATATTGCTAGAAATTTTCAGCAAGCTATTAATTATTTTGAGGCGGCTTTAGCTATGCGACCGAGCGATCGACCTGTGGAAGTTCAGATCGAGCGATCCCTCAGCTACTTGGAATTACCCCCGCCTGAGGATTGGGACGGCGTGCATACTATGACAACAAAGTAGTAGATTATATCACATTCGAGTGCCAAAAAGTAAAAAGATTGGATAAAGTTTTGAGAGAGCAACCCCTAAGACGGTGAGGACATTCTTGAGGGCCCAAACATGAGTTATTATTGCCTCTTCCTTCTTCCGACTTCCATCGGACTTCTTCCTTCTGCTAGATCTTCCTTATGACAGAGTTAAGAAGTGGAAAAATGTGAAAACATAAATCGGATGCCAGATTAAAGTTAGTATTAATTTCCATGCCAACAATTAAATGAACTATTTATCTGTTCCGAATGCCACAAAAGCCGATCGCATTCTGGTGGTAGATGACGCACCAGATAATGTTTTGTTAGTGCAGACAATCCTGGAAGAAGAAGGTTACGAAATTAGCACGGCCGAGAACGGCTTTTCGGCCCTGAGCCAAATCGACAAGTCAGCCCCCGATTTGGTATTGCTAGACGTAATGATGCCGGGAATGGACGGTTACGAAGTCACCCAGCGAATGCGACAAAATAAGGAATTGCCCTTTATCCCGATTTTGCTGATCACGGCTCACGACAGCGCCAGCGTAGTCCAGGGACTCGACATGGGCGCAGACGATTTTATCCGCAAACCCGTGGAAATGGACGAACTGCTGGCAAGGGTGCGATCGCTCTTGCGGCTAAAACACAGCGTAGACGAACGAAATTCGATCGCCCTCCAGCGCGAAGATTTTGTCTCCCGACTCGCCCACGACTTGCGGACGCCCCTCGTAGCAGCCGATCGCATGCTCACCTTAATGCAGCAGGGAGCTTTGGGAGAAATCTCGCTCCCCATGCGCGACGCTTTCGGGACAATGGTTCGCAGCAACAAAAACCTGATCGCGATGGTAAATATGCTGCTGGAAGTCTACCGCTACGAAGCAGGGCGCAAATCCCTCAGTTTCGCTCCCGTGGACTTGCGCCAGCTTATTAATGAGGTAGCCGAAGAACTCGCTCCCCTAGCCGATGCTAAAAATTTGTCGGTGAATTTAGACTTGAGTGAAAGTGCAGAAAGTGCTCCAATTGCCAAGTATCCGGGCGATCGTCTGGAACTGCACCGCTTGCTGACAAATTTAATCGGAAATGCGATCAAATTTACCGACAGCGGATCAATAGATGTCCGCTTAAAAGCTGCCAATTCACCCGCTTATACGAGCTTCAAAAACCAACCGCTGGCATGGGTAATCATGGAAATCCAAGACACCGGCGCCGGCATTTCTGCCACAGAACAAGCCAAGTTATTTGAAAGGTTTGGCTCGGGAACTCACAAGAAATCCAGCACAGGTTTGGGACTGCACCTCTGCCGCCAAATAGTCGAAGCTCACCGCGGCACCATCGAGGCCAAATCCGAGTTGGGTAAGGGCAGTTTGTTTACTATTCGCTTGCCTTGTTAGAGTGATAGAGAAACCGAAGATTAACCCAAGTTAATGCAGATAATTTCAATAAGCGTGGCAGATTTTTTGACCAAAATTACCATCTCAAAACTGACCCACACCCGCCATAAATGCCGCCTCATATCAAATTATGTCAATCACGAATAAGAACAATAGGTTGGTAGTGAGGACTTTATTCATTCTTTGGCTCGGACTAAAGTCCGCACTACCAACCTATTTTATAGTGGTGGAGAGACGTAAAAAAAACAGGTTCGTAGTGAGGACTTTAGTCCTTCTTTGGCTCGGACTAAAGTCCGCACTACAAACCTATTTGACACTAAATGATATCGCTCGTCCGATGTCGGGGCTAGCAATACAAGCGGAAAAATATTAGGCAGATGTCATATAATTACTTGGCAACCGAATTTACTTCAATATGTATAAATGTCCAGTGTGCGGTGCTGAATACATAGAAAAAAGCTCGGATTTTTGCTCGATTTGCGGCTGGGATTTGACTCCCTACCCGCCACAAGCCAAGCTTTCCAAAACTTATTTAAAACAAGAACAAGTTAGATTGCAGTGGGCAAAAAAAATGTGGGAATCGGCCCGCCACCAACAAAAATGGTCGGCCAGATTTGACGAGTTGCAACAGGAATTGCAGCAAGGTGCGATCGCCCGCGCGTACCTGCAATCTCAGTTAGAATGGGTTCTGTACCGCCTAGAACAACTCAATCCCGAATTCATTACCAGCACTTTACTGCGACTCGAAGAGAAAATCGGCGCCTTACCAGACCAAACTCCCGCTATCTCGGAAGTGGGGATGGATTACCGCCAACTGACTAAGCTGTTAGAAACGGGAAAATGGCGCAAAGCAGACGAACATACTTGGGAAATTTTGCTGCAAATCGCACTCAGGGAAGACGAAGGCTGGCTGAGTGCAGCCGATATTGACAGTTGTCCTCTTACAGACCTTCGCACGATCGACCAACTTTGGCAACAACACAGCAGCGGGCGCTTTGGATTCACCGTACAACAACAGATTTGGGAAAGTACCGCCGGAAATTATACTCAATTGTGCGATCGAGTCGGCTGGCGAGTCCAGGAAAATTGGAAATATTACAGCGAACTGTCCTTCAGCGAAAGTGCTCCCCCCGGACACCTCCCCGTTACCGCCTGGAGACAGCGCGCTTGTTACGGCGCCGGTAAACTCACCGCAGCAGAAAACTTTGCCCGCATTGTCGGGAGAGTTGCTGCGGGCGATCGCTAATCCCAAATAAAAAATTCAAAATCGCCATTAGCTGTTATAATCGAAACGGTTCAGCAACTGGGGCTGTGGCTCAGATGGATAGAGCAAGCGCCTCCTGAAGAATCGGGCACCCTGCGAGGAAACTCTGGGAGTGAATGTGGTCAAACTCAAGGAAGCCTAAGTCTGACGGCAGATACGGTAATCTTGAGCCAAGCTTTATCTAAACTTTGTTTGGGTAAGGAAGGTGCAGAGACTGGCTTTAGGAAGTAAAAATTATCACACTTCCTAAACATACGGCCACCACCTAAAGGCTACAAGCCTACGGTGAAGGAATAGTCCGGAGAGTGGGGAAACTCACACAAATCTGAAGCGCTAGGTCGCCGGTTCGAACCCGGCCAGTCCCGTTAAAAATCAAGAACAATTAAAAGCAGAAAGGTAAACCCTAAGTTTTATCCTTCTGCTTTGCATATCTGCTAACCAGTTGACCCGCACGCGCATACTTGATGGAATACAAGAGTCCTAGAGAGTAAAAATTTCATACCTGAGTTTAAGCCCTCAGTAGAAGCTGTACCTTCAATCTCAAATCTCCAATCCCCAGTTCCAGCAACCAATACAAGCTGTACATTCAATCTAAAATCTAAAATCCAAAATCTAAAATCCCCAGACCCTTGTTTAAATTTTAATTTTAAATTCCTGTTAGTGGGTTGTACGTGCGGTATTTTTTGTTATGGTTCCTGTGTCAGCTAAATAAAGTTTTTATAGGTTTAGATGTGGTTAAGAATCAATTTAAACAAGCGGCGTTACCGGCGTTTGAGGAATTCACCCAATTTTTGGTTCCTAGTAGGGCTTTTGATGGCGTTTTGGTTTGGCTATCAGCAGCTTAAGAGCGAATTTCAGAGACCCCAAGCTTTGTTGGTTCTAGGTGGGGCTACGGAGCGAGAGGTGTTTGCCGCCAAATTTGCTCGATCGCACCCTCAATTGCCGATTTGGGTGTCTTCTGGGAGCAATCCTGAGTTCGCCCAATGGGTCTTTTCAGAAGCGGGAATTAAGTCCGATCGCCTGCACTTAGACTACAGAGCCGTGGATACGGTAACAAATTTTACCACCCTGGTAGATGAATTGAAAGCTAGAGGAATTGAGAGCGTGTATCTGATCACTTCTGACGATCATATGCGGCGAGCTCAGATTATCGGCGAAATCGTGCTCGGCAGTCGAGGGATTAGTTTTAAGCCTGTAGCAGTTCCGTCTGGGCGAACCCCCGAACCGGTGCAAAAAGCTCTTCGCGACGGCGCTAGAGCCATTCTTTGGCTGACAACCGGTTATACGGGTGCTAACTTCAGCCAAGCCAGGATTGAATAAACAGGGAAGAAGTCATTAGTCATTAGTCATTAGTCATTAGTCAGTAGTCAGCAGTCAGCAGTCATTAGTCATCAGGAAGAAGGAAGAAGGAAGAAAAGGTGATGTTTGTGGACTTGGAGAACGTGCTAAACGTCGGGCGCGGTTGCTATAAAATCCTTTTCCCTTCCCCAAACTTTTAAAACTTGTATTTGATAGCGATTTCACAAACCGCGAAGACGCTGATGACAAATCCGTCAGAGAAGAAGATTAGTAGTTTAAAATCTGTAGGTGAACTTCAAGAGCGCAAGTTAATGACAAAGCAAATTCTGCCGCAAGTTCTGGAGGAAATTTTGAGTGACAGCAAGACTGCGGATGCTGTTTTTTCGGCTTTGGTGCCGGCTTTAGGCGAGGTGTTAAATTGCGATCGCGTTTTTCTCTACCTCCGCAATCCTGAAACCCACATAGGCAAAGTACCTTATTGCTGGCGTCGCAACTCGAACTATCCCGAAGTTAGGGACGCGGAGTGGAAAAAAGAACCGGAATCTTTAGGGGAAGAAGACCCTTTGTTTGCGGCAGCATTGCGAACTGAACCTTCAATTTTTGTTGAGGATGTTGAAACAGCAAATCCTGAAGTTGTTAACAAAGATTTTGAGGCAAAAGAGTTCGGACATCGAGCTTTGATTCACGCTCATCTTTCTGCTGAGGGCTTGTTGTGGGGGGTTTTGCAGCCTTGTATTTTCGATCGCCCCAGAGTTTGGACTGACTTTGACCGGCAAGTTATTGCAGCAGTTACAGAAAAAATTTCGCCCTTGGCTGTTGCTTGTGTGAGGGGCGCACAACCGTCATAAAATAGGTTGGTAGTGAGGACTTTAGTCCTAACGATCGCAAATTAAATAATTTATACAAGGAAAGTGGGATGGGCGTCCCGCCCGTCTCTAAAGGACGGGCGGGACGCCCATCCCACAAGAACAATAAAGATTGTAACCCACATTCCGCAGATATTCGATCGGATTTAATTTCAAAATAATTCAGAATCAAAAAAGCCTCAAATGATTGCATAGCAATCATTTGAGGCTTTTT
>NZ_JAEQCI010000084.1:0-24363 GCF_020738565.1 Microcoleus sp. PH2017_12_PCY_D_A
CAACAATTAGGGCAACTAATTTCTAATGTCATATCACGCTATGGGAAACACTTCTCTAATTATAGCTTACTCCGATCCTTTCCTTCAGGGCACTACCAGCACCTACAAGCAGATATCATCAACAAACCAGAGCGTGTGTTTATCGGGATAAATGATAATGGTCGGCAAGTTACTGTATTCTATAAGGATGGGAACGTAGTTATCACTCAAAATAATGATTTTACTCGCGTCATCACTGCATATGGTCGTAGCGGAATCAGTAGATTTCCAGGCGGTCGAGTCAAAGCAGGAACGCCTGTCTCTCCTAATAGATGGATGAATAGCCCCAATTATTTGGAAATCAGTAAATGAGTATCTTGGAGGTCAAAATATGAATCCAATTCTCGAACAAAAGCTTTGGAATGCAGGGAAATACCCTGAAGTATATCCCCAAGAAATTTGGCAGGAAATTATTGATGGAATCCTTGATGATTTTCAAAATTTTCTGGGACAGGATTTTCACCGCGATCCTGAAATCAACTTAAATATCAAATATTCACATTCCCCATCATTCAATAGATGGATTTGGAGTGAAGAAAAAGAAAATGCTCCTTTATATCATACAGCATGGTCGGCTGTTATTGGCGGGGGTATGGTAGGAACTGAAAGTGGGGAAAATATTTTTCACGTTAGTCTTACTCTATTTTTGTTCGACATGACTAGCAAAAAGCGTTTATGCTTAAAAACAGGTGAGAGCCTCCTTGAATTTGTTTTTGAAAAACAATCCGATAGTCATGGGTATTGGCGTAGTTTGGGATGGTGTAAGGATGAATGGGGTGAGTGGGAGGATCTTGATTACGACACGGATTAACTTTAAATTTGCATCTCCCGCTCGCACTCGTGCACAAATTGCAAATAATCGAGCCCCGTTTTGAGGTAATTTTCTGTTTCGGGCGATCGAAAATCTACAATAAAATTATCAAACATCAATCAACAAATCAAACTCTTCCAGCAGCAACAGTGCCGGAAAACCCAGTTCTAAAAACGAAAGTGAAAGCTATTCGGAAAATCAGCAGCAGTGGGATAGCGAGTACAAAGCTGATACTTATACCACCAAAAGTAACAGCGATGAATCGACAATAACCGCGAGTAAAAGTAATCGCAGTACCGAGGGCAACAATAGCAATTCATCTAACAGTAGCGATACCTCAACTACTCGTAATTCACAGACAGTCACAACTTACAAAGATGGTGGAAAAGAAGAGAAGGGCAGTTCGAGTTACGAAAAATGGTTGAGGGACAGCAGTTACGATAGTAAGGGGGTAGTGAGTGACGTTTCCAAGTATTCTAGTTGGACTTCGAGTTACACCAAGTCTTACTTTAAGGGAGGTTACAGTTGGAGTGAGACGATAAGTGGTTACGATTCGGAATCGGTGAATAAAAGGAATGTTTATACGAGTAATGGCAGCAGTTGGAGTTGGACTCGTAGCGGGACTGTTTGGGATGATGGGAGAAATGATTGGAGTGAAAGTTGGTCGAAGTCTAGTTGGAAAGATGGTAAGTATTTGCCGAGTGAGTCTGAGTCGAAAAGGGGAGGGTTCGATCCGAAGAAAACGGGGCAGACTAATGATTTGCCGAAATTTGGGGATGTGCCGCGGTTGAATAAGCCACAGAAGAATGGGCCTGTGGATTTGACTAAGCCTCCGAAGAAGCAACAGCCACAGCCGAGTAAAGAGCTTTTTGAACTGCCGATAGCTTACAACCCAAATATTGCGGACAAGTTTGCTGGGAATCCGTTTGGTGCTACTCCTCCACAATCGGGATGGCCTCCTAAAGATATAGGCTCTTATTGGCTGTCTTATACTGGTACATTGAATACAACACCGGAAAAAAGACGCCAAATATTTCGAGATATCATCAACAATCCATCGATCAAAAAAGTCTACATGAACGTGCTATCTACACAGGGGACTACTTTTAGATACGGGGATGGGCTGGGAAATATGATTCCTGGTTTATCTGGTCAAGATGTATTTGCCGAGTTTAAAGATGAACTCGATAAATACAACAAAGCAAATCCCAATAAACCGAGAAACATTGACGTAATTGGTTGGTTTGAGGGGACTGGGCTAGCAGCACCTTCTAGCCCGATGTATAAAGCGGCTAAAAAGGCTCGTTACAGCGGCGTACCCGATAAGAATGCTGTGCTGAGTTATAAAGGTGATGGTGGCTTTTCCTATGTAGACCTCCTGCATCCGAGTGTGTGGGGTGAGTTGCAAAATATAGCTACGGACTTCATTAACAAATATGGTAGTTTTGTGAAGGGAATTATTTTTGACGATCGCCTGGGAATTCCCAAGGCCGCAGAAGCAGAGGTTGCCACTTTGCATCGCTCAACAATCACCGCTGACAAAGATTCCAACGATAAAAGCTGGATTCAACGGGCATTAACTAAGAATCTGACTAATCTCAAAAAAGCACTTTCTAGTACCAAATTTAGCATTTCAGCTAACCTACTTCGTTACGCATTGAACGATCAAAATCAAGATGTTCTCAACTGGTTGAAATCTGGGATAATTAATGGTCAATACAACTTACAGCTTTACAAAAATGGCGATCAGTACAATGACTTTGTTAAAAACTATCAGGAGCATATGGCAGAATTAGTGGATAAAGTCACACTAGATCGTTTATCTATAAGTATTGGCTATATAGCGAATGGAGTAAATCTAAGCAGGGATCAGATTCGTCAGCAAGTTGGCTACCTCACAAATACCAGCAAACAACCCCCTAACACAAAACCTCTTAGCCCATCCCAAATCCTAGGCTTTGACTATCGAACAATTGCAAATATTCCCAAATCCTAGGCTTTGACTATCGAACAATTGCAGACTTTACAGCAGATTCCACGTTTATGAAGTACACCCGTCAAGCGATCAATCGCTTCCAGAAAACGCTACTACTGTGTCGTCTATCTCTGCTAGTACCTACTTACCTGGAATCTGTCTGCTGTAAGTAAAATTAATTGGTGGAATTACGATGCTAATCTTGAAAGAAATTCGGTTTATACTTTACTTGAGTTTAGTTATTGTGTTCTTACTCATGACTCAAATCGCTATGTCTGAAAATCTCGAATCAGAAGTTGAGAAGTTTGGTTTGATTGACAAAACTGGTAAGTATGTGGTGGAACCTCAATTTGATTTGATTAGTGATTTTTCAGAAGGGTTAGCCTTAGTGCGACTTGACAATAAAGTAAAATACATCGATCGAACAGGTAAAGTGGTCATTGAACTTCTATTTGAGGGTGGTAGTAGCAATTTTTCAGAAGGGTTAGCTGTGGCCACACTCGAAAGTAACAACAAATCAGGTTATATAGACAAAACTGGCAAACTGGTCATACCACATGAATTTGATTACGCTACTAGATTTTCACAAGGAATAGCAATGGTTATGGTCGACAACAAATATGGTTACATTAACAAACAGGGAAGTTACGTAATTCCACCTCACTTTGATTACGCTACAAAATTTTTAGAAGGAATAGCAGTTGTAGAAGTCAAACAAAAATATGGCTTAATTGACAAAACAGGCAATTATATCGCTGCACCGAATTTCGACTACATTTATAACAGCGACAATCATGGAGGGATCGGCGATCCTGCTGAGTTTAAAGACGGACTGATGCGAGTGGGTATGGGAGGTCAACGTTGCTATATGGGAGGTGTTACTGGTGGAAAGTGGGGGTATATTAATAAAATGGGAAAGGTTGTTATTCCTTTTAAGTTTGCCATAACTGAGGAATTTTATAATGGACGAGCAAGAGTTTCTATGTCTGCTCTCGATTGTGAGGCTAGGAATGCTATTAAATGGGGATATATCAATTCGTCAGGTGAGTATATCACTGGGTTCCAATTCGATCGTGCTAACAATTTTTCCGAAGGGCTAGCGGCAGTAGAAATCGGTGGAAAATGGGGTTATATTGACTTGTCTGGAAAATTGGTTATCCCACCTCAGTTTAAGTCTGGCAGGGAATTTTCTGAAGGTTTAGCAGCTATCAAAAGTAGTGAAAATGGACTATACGGCTATATTGACAAAACAGGAAAGTTTGTAATTTCGCCTCAATTTTCGGGGGCGGAAAATTTCTCTGATGGGTCGGCTGGCGTGGAAGTTAATGACAAACGAGGCTTGATCGACAAGACCGGAAAATATTTAATTGAACCTAAATTTGACGCAATTAGTGAATTTTCGGAGGGGCTAGCGCTGGTAGACCTTAATAAGAAATCGGGATATATTGATAAGACAGGAAAGATAGTAATCGAGATCAAATTCGATCGGGCTGGGCTCTTCGATCGAGGAATTGCGATCGTAGGTGTGAAACAAAAGATTGTCAACAAGAGAAGTTAAAAAATAGAGCGACTCCAGCAGGCGATCGCACTTTCTCAATTACGGGCGATCGTCCTTGTTTGTGACAATACGCCCTTGAAAACAACATCCTGATTGTAACAGCCACAGATAATCAAGGGCGAGTGTTAGGGCGTAAAGAGCGATCCGATCGCCCGCACAGTCCAGTTTTGTGCGATATCTCTGATTGTCGTTGACGTTAAAGGCCGATCGCACGTTAAGAGTTGGTAGACTCACAATTACCTATTCCTCACCCATTCCCGCAATTCTCGCACTGCTGCGGTTGCGCCTGCTGTTTGAGTGCGATCGATAAATTCGTCAACTTTTGCCGTCGGTAGCATCGGGAAAGCTACGGAAAAATCGCACTCGGCATATTCGCCATTTTGCAATTGATAAAACTTGATGCTTCGTTTGTCGTAGCGCCAGATTTCGGGTACGCCTAAATCTGCATATAAATCGAATTGATTTAAGGAAATGCTGGTAATATCAATTTCCAGTGCTAAATCTGGGGCCGGATCGAGAGCAAAGTCTAATTTTGTTCTGCCTCTGACCAGTGCTTCATTCTGGATATAATAGCACGAATCTGGTTCTTTTCCCGCAGATTTTTTGCGTTTCTTAATAGTCATCGAACCAAATGGGTTGTACTCAAGATTTAGTTCTTCGATGAGAGTGACAATTAGGCGATCGATCAGTCTGTTGCGATTTTCATGTTCCGGTACCGGCACCATAATTTCTAATTGACCTTGATGATATGCAATTCTGGTGGAACGTTGGTTTCCCAGTTCCGCGAGCAAATCTTCATATAATTTCCAACTGATATTTGGCAATAAAACTCTTTGTTCACAGGAAGTTGATATTGTTAACATTTGAGTTGTTTTTTTATTTGTGACTATTTGTTTGTGTAAAATAGCAGGGAGTGCAAAACATTGACTTTATGACTAAGTTTCCCCACGACCAGTTTGCTAAAGAATACCTTCAAGAGTTATTATCCCCTCTCGGACAAGTAGAAACGAGCAAAGCTGTCACCGCTGAAGTTAGAGAAATTGATGTCTGGTTTCAACCAACTTCTTCTGAGGCCGAATACCTCCAAAGTTTGGGTTTATTGGGTCAGGTGGCTGCCACTATAGCTGTGATTGAGCCGTTTCGCAATCCGGTTAATACTGAGGAAATCTTCAGTTGTGTGGTAAAACTATTAAATAGTAGGGCCCAACTGGGGCGGGTGGCTAATCGAGAAGACCAGCGTTTAAAAGAAAGACAATTACCGACGTTGTGGATTTTAACTCCCACTGCTTCGGAACTTTTACTGGACAGTTTTGGTTTTCGGGCTCCCGAAGAGTCAGAGGGCTGGGGGAAAGGAGTTTATTTTTTAACTGAGGTTTGGAGAGTCGGGCTAATCGCGATTCACCAGCTACCGAGAGGCCCACAGACGATGTGGTTGCGGATGTTGGGCCGGGGGCGGGTACAGGAACAGGCGATCGCAGAATTGAGTGCATTGCCTGTGGATAATCCACTCCGAACTAACGCGCTACAATTATTGTACATCTTGCAGGCCAATTTGCAAGCGAATACACCACCTATTCCCGCACGGGATGATGAAGATCAGGAGTTAGTTATGGCGATCGCACCTCTTTTTCAACAACATTTAGAAGCAGCAAAACAACAAGGTCAGGAAGAAGGCAGAGAACAAGGCCGGGAACAAGGCCGGGAAGAAGGACAGCGGATGATTTTGGAGAGTTTTTTGCAAGTTAGATTTGGGGAGTTAGACCCGCGAACTGTCGCATTAATTCTACCGATTTCGGCTTTGGCTGTTGCCGAGTTCACCTTGCTGTTAGTGCAATTATCTACTCTGCCTGCGGGACAGAATGAACACCAACAAGTGCAAAATTTGCTGGCACAAAAAGTTCTGGAAAAATCATTCATTCAATCGGGACAATTAGAAGAACTCCCGGTAAATCTCATCCCTAATCTGCTGGCTTTATCTCCAGACAATTTATCATCGCTGTTGGCAGAATTGCCTCAATTATCGATTGAAGAACTGATGGCTAGATTGGCACAATCATTGACTTAAAAACAAAATAAACTGACGGGCAATCGCCTGTCAATATTGGGGCGGTTTCTCACAGACACCGCCTCTATATTTTGCAGGTGTCAATAGCTGCGGTCATGCGCTACTGTAGTTAATAGTAGACTGTGGTCATTAGTCAAATGGCACTGAAAAAGTGACCAAAAAAAAATCTGTAAGGCAATCTATATATAGATCATTGCCTTACAAATCAAAAAATCTCTCTTTATTATGCCAAATCGTGCGTCTATTCTCAAACAACAATTTTTACAGAGCGTTGCCTCACCTTGGGAGAAACTGCTGCCAGAAAAGTTAGTCCATTCGCTTCTAGCTGGGGAGAAAATCACCTACTACCAAAGCATCTACACACCGATAGTCACCTTGTGGGCGATGGTATCCCAGGTACTCGATCCCGACAAAAGTTTGAGTCAAGCCGTGAAGCGGATGAGTACGTGGCTGAGTGCAGCCGGAGTCAAGTCTCCTTCTTCTGATACCGGGGCGTACAGTAAAGCTCGTAAACGACTGCCAGAAAAACTCGTTCAACAGTTAGTACCAATAGTCGCAGAAGCCCTAGAAAAGGAAGTTCCCATAAAACAACAATGGTGTGGACGACGAGTGCGGGTATTAGATGGAACAACAGTGTTGATGAGTGATACTCATGAAAATCAAGCCGAATATCCGCAACACAGTAATCAAAAACCAGGGTGTGGATTTCCCATCGCTAAAATAGTGGTACTTTTTTCATTGCTGACTGGCGCTGTGGTATCCGCTGGTATAGCATCCTTGGCAACCAGTGAGATTGTGATGAGCCGTTTGATTTATGGAAATTTAGTCCCCGACGATGTGATATTGGCGGATCAAGCTTATGGTAATTATGTCGATTTAGTCTTAGTAAAAGAGCGAGGCGCAGATGCTGTCTTCCGTAAAAATCATCTCCGCAAAACTGACTTTAGACGGGGAAAGAAGTTGGGAATTGGCGACCATACAGTCGTCTGGAATAAGCCCCGGCAGTGTCCCAACCATATGACTATTGAGGAATTCGAGGCATTACCGTCTAGTTTCATCGTCCGAGAAGTATGAAGAGCGAATTAAGCGCCGTGGTTTTAGAGATGAGCGGATAATTGTAGTGACAACATTGGTGGATGCCAAACGGTATACTGTTGAAAAGTTGACTGCTTTATATGGATTACGTTGGTCGGCAGCAGAAGTCAATTTACGCTATCTCAAAACAACGTTAAAAATGGAGATGTTAACAGCGAAAACTCCGGTGATGGTCAGAAAAGAAATCTGGGTACACTTGTTAGCTTACACCTTATTGCGTACCATTATGTGGCAGGCTGCATCTTCGTCAAAAAATACAGTTTTTCAACTCTCATTCCAGTCAACTAGGCAGCAGTTTAATCTATTATTGACGCTGTTGGCAACTACAGGAAAACGTCAACAGATCCAATGGCGTCAATTACTTTTGGAACAGGTGGTAACTAATTTACTCACGATTCGACCTGAGCGTTCTGAACCCTTAGTTTTGAAACTTCGGCCGAAACCGTATCCTCGAATGCAGGAACCTCGCTCTGTCTTGAAAGCTAAACTGCGAACGTGATTAAGCCTTTTTCAGTGCCATTTGTCATTAGTCCTTGTTTTATGAAGCTGCGATCGTTCTTTTCTTTCCTCATTGCTGGCGTCTTGGCACTCTTAGCCTTGGGTGCAGGCGGTTTTTACTGGCTGTCAACCAAAACTCCCCTAAATTTGCTCGCGGGCGGGCCGACAACTACTCCGGCTGCGGCTGTGTTTGTCTCGAAACAAGCACCTTTGTTGGCTTCTATGCTGGTAAATCCCGATCGCCTCGAAGCATTGCGGCAAATCTTTGCGTCTCCCCAAGAAAGAAGCCGATCGCACGCTGAATTCGAGCAAATCAAAAAAAGCCTCCTCGCCAATACTGGCCTGGATTACAGTCGAGATATCCAACCTTGGATAGGTGACGAAATTACCCTCGCCGCAACCAATCCTGATTTCGAGCGCGAACTCAACAACGGCAAACAAACCGGGTTTCTGCTGGCGGTTTCTTCCCAAAATGCCGATCGCAGCCAACAATTTCTCGACTCCTACTGGCAAAAACAATCTCGTAAGGACAAAACTGTGCAGTCGGAACTATATAAAGGCGTAAAAATTAATTATAAAAAACCACCCACAGCCAATAAAAAAACATCTCAGATTTCGCCTTTCAATCCGCTGTCTCTACCGAATTCAACTTTGCCGCGCAGCTTCGCGACGGCTGCAATCGGCAGCAGTTCGGATTCGGGAAATAACCTGAGTTTTGTGTTATTTGCCAACAGTCCGAACGTGCTGCGAGATGCAATTAATAATGTAGAATCAGCCAACTTAAATCTCAACAACAGTCCTAACTATCAAAAAGCTTTGCAGCAGCTAACTCAAGGCAGAATAGCTTTAGGATTTGTCAATCTCCCGCAGCCAGCCACCGAGCAAAATCCCTTAGTTTCCCCGAATTCCCTCGCAGTTGCTGTCGGAGTCAACCGACGGGGATTGCTGGCCCAAACTGCTTTGGTGACATCCGGAGAAAACACAGCTTCTCCAACACTCTCGGAACCAGTCAAAGCCTTGCAATACATTCCCTCAGACAGCCCTTTTGCCGTTGCCAGCACCGATTTAAGGAATTTTTGGGGTGATTTGTCATCGGCGGTGTCAACTAACGCAGAGGCTTCAAAATTAGCCGATCGCGCGATCGCAGATCTTCAGCAAAATTGGGGCGTCAATTTGCCGCAGGATATATTTAACTGGGTACAAGGAGAATACGCTTTAGCAGTGGTTCCGAGTTCGTCAAACACTCCTGACTGGATTTTTGCAGCCGAGAAATCTGCTGATTCCCAACAGGCGATCGACAAACTCGATGAAATTGCCCGCAGCAAAGAATACAGCATCGGCAGCTTTACTCTCAGAAACCAGAAAATTACCGCTTGGACGCAGTTGACAACGAGCCAGAGTTACGATCGAGAAAATAAGAGCAAAAGTGCGATCGAAACCGAGGCAAAAGGAGTCCGAGCCACTGTGGGGAAATACGAAATTTTCACGACTTCAGTAGAAGCAATGGACGCAGCACTCAAAGCAGCCGAAACAGGCTCTTTGGTGGCAAATCAAGATTTTCAAACCAGCATCGAACCGCTGCCGCCAGCTAACGACGGCTATTTTTATTTAGACTGGCCCTCCAGCAGAGCAATTTGGGAAAAACAAATCCCGCTGTTGAGGTTAATTGAACTTTCTGCAAGACCACTTTTTGACCACTTGCGATCGCTCACTGTCACCAGTACGGGAGAAGTCGCAGGAATTCGCAAAGCTACAATATTTATGCGGCTGAATTAGTCATCAATCAAATTCCGTTTAAAGGTTCGATCGTTCGGACTTTAGTCCTGCCTCTTAAAATTTAGAGAAAGGACTGAAGTCCTTACTACAAACTGGGGATGACTGAGGTTCGATCGTTCGGACTTTAGTCCTTCCTCTTAAAATTCAGAGGAAGGACTGAAGTCCTTACTACAAACTGGGGATGACTAAGGTTCGATCGTTCGGACTTTAGTCCTTCCTCTTAAAATTCAGAGAAAGGACTGAAGTCCTTACTACAAACCGTTTGATTGCTGAGGGTTGGGTGGTGTTTTCGGCTTGCCAAAATAGGCTTGAAAGACCTCTTTCGCGATCGGGGCCGCGGCAACAGAACCAAAACCGCCATTTTCCACAACCACGGCGATCGCAATTTCTGGCTTGTCAGCAGGCCCATAGGCCACATACAGCGAGTGATCCTTCTGTCCGATCACCTCCGAAGTCCCCGTTTTGCCCGCCGTTAGTGGAATTGAACCGTCATTGAGCCCCCGTCCCGTACCGTCGGTAACTACTGCCGCGAGTCCTTCTTTAATCACATTAACTGTCGAAGGTTTCATCCCCGTAGGTACTGGTTTTGTCTCGGGTTTACCAGTCAGAGAAGTCAAAAGATGCGGCTTGACTCGATTACCACCATTGGCGATCGAACTTGTCATCACCGCCGCCTCCAAAGGAGTCACCAACACGAACCCTTGACCGATCGACATCGTGACCGTATCACCAGCATACCAAGGTTCTTTATAGATTTTTTCCTTCTCTGCCGGCGTCGGCATTTGACCGTGATCGCCGCCCCCTAGCCCCAAAAGCTTCAAATCCGTATCCTTGCCAATGCCCAAGCGGTGTCCCCACTTAGCAATTTCGTCCGGCCCGATACTCATCCCGATTTGATAAAAAAACGTATTGCTGCTGAAAGCCAAGGCATCCCGAAAACCGATGTTGCCGTAACCGCCGCTGTGTTCGTTAAAATCAATTCCCCCCACAGTAATGTAAGACGAAGTACCAATAATTGAGTCCGGCGAAAACTTGCCCGACTCCATCCCCGCGACGGAAGTCACAATTTTAAACGTGCTGCCGGGGGGGTAGCCTTGCATGGTTCTATTCACAAATGGATTTTCTTCCTCTTGAAGAGTTGCCCAATCATCCTTAGTGATTTTTCGCGTAAACAGATTGGGGTCAAAAGTCGGGTGGCTGGCCAAAACTAATACCGCGCCGGTTTTTACATCAAGGGCTACTACTGCTCCCCGGCGGTTCCCCAGCGCTGTTTCGGCTGCTTTTTGCATGGACAAGTCTATGGTTAGCTGCACTGCCTCGCCGGGAGTGGGCGGTGTCTCTCCCATCAGCCGCAATTCTTGATTTTGGGCATTTACTTCGATCAGCCGATCGCCCCACACTCCCGCAATTTCCTTGTTAGAACTCGCTTCTATGCCCATCTGACCGACAATCATCCCCATCGGATATTCCGGGTGAGCTTTCAAGTCATCTGCGGTAGCTTCGCCAATATACCCGAGAACGTGAGCCGCCAAACTGCCTTCGGGATAGTAGCGGTTTGCTTCGGGCCGCACTTCCACTCCCCGCATTTGTCCCACCTGTTCTGCTAGCGGCACAAACACCTCTGGCGGCATCGCTTGCTTGATCCGCACCGGTCTGTAGGATAGAGGATCGACTTTTTTTAATTTCTCTAATATTTCTTTAGCCGGGATTTTTAGCAGCGGACTCAGCTTTTCTGCTGTTACTTTCCACTCTTCCGGCGTTTGTTCTTTCGGCCACAAATAGACCGATCGAGCTAAATTGTTTGCCGCTAGCAGCTTGCCTTTGCGATCGACAATGTGTCCGCGATTCGCCGGCATAGGTACTAGGCGAACGCGATTGTTTTCGGCTCGTTCTCGGTTTTGCTTGCCTTGTATCAGTTGCAATTCCACCAGCCGACTAGCGTGCAGGCATAGCAAACCCGTTGCCACCAGCATTAACACGATCGCCCGGTGTATCGGACGCGACTGTTTCTTAGGAGTTTCCAGCAGAGTTTTGTCATTCGAGCGAAATTCAGTGAGCGCAGAAATTTCTCGTTGCATCATTCTATAGGTAGATGTCAAATCCTAGATTTTAGAGTCCTGATTGTCAATTTTGCAGTATACATCATCACACCGGGGGTGCTCCCATAGCTGCAAGCTGCACTAACGGGAATTGACCGTTGGGCGAAGCGGAAAGATTGATAATTGGCTTTAGAATAACTAATAACTCGTCACCGATCGCTGCAAACTAATCGCCCAAGCACCAAGAAATAGCCAGCAAAATCAAAGTTAGGCTGAGCCAAACCGGGAAATGGAGCCAGCCAGATAGACTCCTAGGTAACAATAGCAAAACCTCGGCGAATAGGGAAGCAATTCCCAATACAAAGGCAAGCAGTATCAAATTTATCATCTTGACACCGTACAATTGGGGCTGCGAGCATCGCCCGTGTGGCAGAACTGGGAGTGGCACGAGGAAGGGCGATCGCACAGGTGTTGTTCTGATAAAAATAAAGAAAAGAAACCAAGAGATTTTGAACCAATTAAAAAAAAATGTTCTTCCTCTCCTAGTTCGGATTCTTGGGGCTGCGATGGGTAAATTCTGAGTTGTGATTTTAAGTTGTGACGCCAGGAGTATTGCCATGTTGTTTAATCCGCGAACTCATTTCAAAAACGCTGCGATCTTGGCTGCGACTTGTGCGATCGCCACCCACCCAGTTTTAGCAGAAACAGCCAATTTCGGCACATTAATTTTATCGCGAGGTTTTGGGGCCCCAACAGCAGCTTTGAGAGGTTCCACAGGCGGATCGTACTCTCTATCTGCCATTGCCAACGCCGATCGCCACAAAAACAAATGTTTGGGTTTTGCCACCCCCACTCCCGATCACATCATAGTCTTGCAGCAAAACTTGGACAAACTCACCATCCAAGTCAACAGCGGAGGCAAAGACACCACCTTACTCGTACAAGGCCCCGGTAACACCTTGCGCTGCGGAGACGATACAGGACAGAATAAAGATGCTGGCATTGTAGATTCAGACTGGCAAGCAGGCTCATACAAAATTTGGGTCGGCACTCTCGAACCCGGAGTCAAGTCTAACTATACGATCTCTGTACAGGAATAGAACCCAGGGCGCTGTTGGATGCCGACAATCGAATATCCTCAGATTCTCCCCCAATCTCGCCCAATCTCCCCCTGAGACACTCCCCCAATCTCCCACTCCCCCAATCTGGCGATCGGTCAATAACTTCCCCCGTCGAGTAAAATGTAAGATCGAAAGTGCCGTGTTTAACCAAAATTGGTAAATCCGAAAGTGCTAAAGACTCTTAGAGCTGACTTCAGTATAATTTTCGATCGCGATCCCGCCGCTCGCAACTGGCTGGAAGTTTTGTTTTGTTACCCAGGTCTTCAGGCCCTAGTGCTGCACCGCCTCGCACACTGGCTTTACGTACTGGGCCTTCCCTTCATTCCCCGCTTAATTTCCCACATTGCTCGCTTTTTGACCGGCATTGAAATTCACCCCGGGGCAACGATCGGCAAAAGCGTCTTCATCGACCACGGTATGGGGGTTGTAATCGGCGAAACCGCGATTATCGGCGATTTTGCCCTAATTTATCAAGGCGTCACCCTCGGCGGCACAGGCAAGGAAAGCGGCAAACGTCACCCTACCGTCGGCGAAAATGTAGTTGTCGGTGCCGGCGCCAAGGTACTCGGGAACCTGCTAATTGGCAACAACGTTCGCATCGGCGCCGGTTCCGTCGTCCTCCGCGACGTACCGTCTGACTGCACCGTTGTAGGGATTCCCGGCCGCATCGTTTATCGATCGGGAGTGCGCGTCAATCCCCTAGAACACGGCAGTTTGCCGGATTCAGAAGCTGCGGTAATTCGCTCTTTAGTCGATCGTATCGAATCCCTCGAACAGCAACTAAAAAGTTTGATTCCTCAACCATCTGCCTCATTAACTTCTGTTTCCGATTTTCATTCAGCATTCCCAACTTTAAATCAAACCAGTCATGTAGCTGTAGCTGAAAAAAACCAATTAGCTGTTGCCACCGCTTGTCAGTTAAAAGATAAAGCAATTCAAGAATTTTTCGACGGCACCGGCATCTAAAAATAGGGCATTGGGCATAGGGAATTGGGCATAGGTAATTGGGCATTGGGCATTGGGCCGTGCAGGGCATAGGGCATAGGGAATTGGGCATAGGGAATTGGCCCGCGCAGGGAATTGGTGACTGTTAACTGTTAACTGATGACTAATAACTAATGACTACTGACTGCTGACTAATAACTAATGACTAATGACTGCTGACTAATGACTAATGACTTCTTTTTCAGGGATTGACCGATCGCACAAACCAATTTCCCTCCCCGTCGCGCCCGTAGAGCGATCGGTTCTGCGGTTCCCCCCGCAACTCCAACAAATCAACCGTTTCCGCCTCCAAAAGCAGCAAGCAAAAATTAGGTAGCGGAGCGATCGCATCTGCAGAAGCACAATCAAAAGCAGTAGCCTCAGCCTTGTTTTCCCCCGGATTCGGCCAAGCAAACTGCACCCGCGCCGCCTCAGAAAGCTCCTGCCAAGCTGTGCGGCGCGCAGCGCACAACTCTGCATCAGAACAATTTGCCCCTACCAAAACTAGCTTTCCAGCAATCCGAAATTGTTCGCGAGTTTTAGGAAAATACCAGCAAATCTCCCCCCAAGGACAGAGATTAATTTCCTCTGCCTTTTGACTGCGAATATCTGTAATAAACTTTAAGTGGTTGGTGTTTTCCAAAAAGCCTCGAAACACCACAGTGCGGTTCGCCGGACGCCCGTCAGCGCGAACCGTTGCTAGCTGCAAGTAGCGGGCATAAACAAGACTGCGGTTGCGGTGGAGCGATCGCGCCAAGGGCGATCGCCAAAGTGCTAAAGACATAATTAATATCCTACTATATTGGTAATCGGTAATCGGTAATTGGTAATCGGTAATTGGTAATCGGTAATTAGTAATCGGTAATCGGTAATCGGTAATCGGTAATCGGTAATGTACTAAGCCTGCTTCTTCCTTCTAGTTAATGACTAATGACCAATGACTAATGACCAATGACCAATGACCAATGACCAATGACCAATGACTAATGACTCTCCTTTCTTATATTAGTAATTTTATGTCAAATCCACACTCAAAAATCAAAACTATTGAAACTCCCCACAGCAGCTACCATTGGGACGGAAGTTCCCGGCGCTTTTTTGAAGGCTGGTACTACCGAATAACATTACCAATTCACGGACAATCCTTTGCCTTCATGTATTCCATCGAAGATCCCAGAGGCGGTCAACCATACAGCGGCGGTGCAGCCCAAATTCTCGGCCCCAAAGATAGCTATTTGTGCCGCACCTTCCCCGACGTAAATAAGTTTTGGGCGCACCGAGACACCTTGGGTTTAGGACATTGGCGCAAAACAGATTTACAAATTAAACCAGAATATTTAGAACCGCAAGTATTCGACAGCCGCGTCGAAGAAGGCTATCAAGCTACTGCTACCTTAAATCAAGGTTATCTGCACGATCCAGGAACTGGCAATCACTGTTTTTGGCAGTACGAAATCCAACCAATTTACGGCTGGGGAAACTCCGACGAACTCCAAAAATCCACCGCAGGAATGCTATCTTTTCTGCCAGTGTTTGAGCCTGGATGGCAAATTTTAATGGCTCACGGTTTAGCCACGGGTTGGATCGATTGGAACGGCGAACGCTATGAATTTAAAGACGCTCCCGCTTACAGCGAAAAAAACTGGGGCGGTGCTTTTCCCCAGAAGTGGTTTTGGATAAATTGCAATTGTTTTCAAGGCGAAAGTGATTTAGCTTTAACTGCTGGCGGTGGCAAGCGGGGCGTGCTGTGGTGGATGGAATCGGTAGCAATGATTGGCATCCATTACCGAGGCAAATTCTACGAATTTGTGCCTTGGAATTCCCAAGTCACTTGGAATATTGAACCTTGGGGAAGCTGGAAAATGCAGGCGAGAAACAGCCAGTTTGAAATAGAGTTAAGTGGCAGTACAAAGAATTCTGGCACCTATGTGCGAACTCCTACAGTCAATGGCTTGGCTTTTTGCTGCCGGGATACGACGCACGGCGAATTGCGCTTGCAACTGCGAGAATTGTTGGACCAAAATGTTGAAAAAAATGGCAAGCAGCGCTCTAAAATTATCTTAGAGGCTCAAAGCTCTTTGGCTGGTTTGGAAGTTGGCGGCGGGCCGTGGGATGCAGTTTGGCGATCGAATTAAGCCATCAGTCAGTAGTCAGCAGTCATTAGTCATTAGTCATTAGTCATTTTAAATCCGGGTTTCCGACTCCCTTTATTTCGACCGTCGGCCGAGGACACTTTGTTTTTATAGACGCGGTTTCAACCGCGCCCGTTCGATCGGGATATCTAACCCGGATTTGGTACCAGTAGTAATTATTAGTGATTAGTGATTAGTAGTAACTGCCAACTGCCAACTGCTTTCGGAGCCAACTGCTTTTGGAGTCAACTGTCAATTGCCAACTGCTTTTGGAGTCAACTGCCAACTGCCAACTGCCAACTGTATTCAGACCGACTTTACTTTAAATTAAAGCCCATTTCTTCATTATTAATAGAACCGTCGGGCATTATTGCCCCATTCAGCACCGCACCTCTGAGATTTGCTCCGGTTAAATTAGCGCCTTCTAGATTAGCATTGCTCAGATTTGTGACTTGTTTGGAACCTCGGAAAAAGAAGCTGTGCAAGTCAGCATTTGTCAAATTAGTGTCTGCCAGATTAGCATATTGCAAATCAGCACCGTGCAGGGTCGCATCAGTTAAATTAGCTTCGGTGAGATTGCTTCCCCAAAGTCTCGAATCCAACAAATTAGCATCTTGTAAATTGGCGCGACTCAGATTTGCCAAAGTCAGATTGGCATCCCACAATTTTGTGCGGTTGAAATTAGCTTCGGTCAAATTTGCTCGACTGAGATCCGTACCCAAAATATCAGCATTTGCTAAATTGGCGCCGCTGAGATCTGCGTCAGAAAGGTCAGCATTTTTTAAATTAGCGCCGCTCAAGTTGGCACCGCTCAAGTTGGCGCCGCTCAAGTTGGCTTCTTGCAGATTAGCTTCTCGCAAATCGGCAGCGCTTAAATCGCATTGCTTCCACAGAAAGCTGACGCACCAATTATCTTTTAATAGCTGACTCAGATCCTCCGCATTCGCGGCCAGAACCGGAGGTGTTAAGTAGAGAGTGAACAGGACGATCGCCAATACTGCCGCTGCTAAAGTTTTTAACCTCAGAACTCTTTTCATTGAGACTAATTTTGGCAATAGATTCTTGATGTGTAATCAAAGCATACCAAAGAATCGGTAACTTTCACCGACAATATTACTCAAAAATATCAGTGAAATGTCGATCGCCCTTAGCCCAGCACCCAACTTAACTCGGCCAGTCGCGGGTGAATCCTCTTACCTAGAAAACTGGTTGCTTCACAGATGCGTCGGTGTCAGAGAATTTTTTCCCTAAACCCGGTATCAGATGCTCGCAAGTGCGATCGGAATTTACTGATAGCATATATTGCGACAATGCAAGAAGCTGTTGCCCATTTAAATTGTATATTTTAATAAACTATTCTCCTCCAGCGTCAAATATTCTCAACCTCTTCCTCTCTCCCTCTTTCTCTGGTGAATCTGGCTAGCAAAAATAAATTGTTCAGTTCGCTTAAAACTACGAAATTTAGCGGTTTATAGACGCAATTATCCTTGGTTGTGACTGGCGTCACGAACTAAACCCAACTGTCATCACACAAATCAATCCCCGAGCATCACCAAATCTCCTCAAACTTATCACCTCCCCGAGAGTACGGATATCACTGTCAGTAGCTGAAAGATGCAAGAAAATTAGAGCATACAGTTAAACACCCGCCCTCCCATGCGTACTATCCCCTTTCTCCCGAGTCAATTAGCTGTCACAACTATTTTCAATTCGATCGAATTTTTGGGATTCGCCAATACTTCAGGTAAAGTATTTTCGGGCGAGCAAGCCCAAGCGCGACAAGAGGCAAATTTAGACGTTAGCACCAAGAAGGTTTACAGTGCAGGTTTAAAAAGTCTCGAACAAAAGGACTTGCACGCTGCGATTAAAAATTTCACCGCCACAATAAACATTAATCCGCAATTCGCACCAGCTTACAACGATCGCGGTGTTGCCCGCTACAGATTAGGCGACAAACAGTCTGCGATCGCCGATTTAACTACCGCCATCGAACTCAATCCCTATCGAGCCAAGTATTACAACAATCGGGCGTTTATGCTAGCTGGCTCAAAAGATTATGCTGGGGCGATCGCAGATTACAACTCAGCACTGATGCTCAACCCCAATTTGGCTCAAGCTTACTTTAACCGAGGCACTATCCACTTGCAAATGGAAAATTCCCTCGCAGCACTAGCTGATTTTGAATCAGCAATTCGCCTCGATCGCAATTTTGCCAAAGCTTACTTCAACCGAGGAGTGACTAGATATAAATTGAGAGAAGTTCAAGGAGCATTTGAGGATTTTCAGAAATCGGCAGGGCTGTTTAAGCAGCAAGCGAGAATGGATTGCTATCAAGATGCTGTCTCTAAACTGAGAAAATTATGTTATTAATTGAATTTGGGAATGGGAATCGGAAATATATAATTTTGTAAGGTGCGCACTGCGCACCCTAAACCTCTAATTATGGCATCAGTCTTGTTAAAATCAGCCAATTCTGAAGGCCGCGTCGCCCACAGGCAAGTCATTGGGACGGGAAATAGTAGAAAAGTTAATTGCAAAAGCAGCGCTTTGAACTGCTGCGGGGGTGGCATTTTGAACAGTAGCCACAGTAGCCCCGCCAAATTGAATTAAAGTGTTGCTTCCAGATTGAGTGAATGCGATGTTTGACAAACTGGTTCCCCCAATCCCAATGCGATCGCCCTGGGCAGATATAAAATCAGTAATTATATCTGTTTCTCCATCACCTGCTATCAAAACAAAATTATCTGCACCCCCTCCGCCAGTGAGAGTATCGTTGCCTGCATCTCCAATCAAAATATCATTGCCATCGCCACCAATTAGCACGTCATTCCCTTTACCACCTCTCAAAAAGTCGTTACCAGCATCGCCATTGAGAGTATCGTCGCCCAGATTTCCGTTGATAATTTCGTTGCCAACACCGCCGCTAATTACATCGTTACCTTTACCGCCTCTGAGAAAGTCGTCGCCTGCTTCGCCCGTAATAGTATCATTGCCTTGGCTGCCGTTAATGGCATCATCAATCGATGAACCGATAATGCGATCGTTTGCGCTACCTCCGCGCACGCCAGCGGGGTTTTGCTGAGAGTCTTGGGCAGTGACTTGATAGTTGTTCGGGGTATTAGGCAAGTTGAGCGATCGCAAAGGCAGATTTACAAAATTAGTATTATTCACAAAACTATTCAACACAGCAGCATTGGGAATAATACTCGAAACCCGACTGGGGACAATCCCTGCAACAACTTTGGCACTCGAAATGCGATCGCCCTGCTGCACCGCATTAACCGTCTCAAAACCTTGAATTACATTGCCAAAAACAGCATAATTGCCATCCAAAAACGGCAAAGCATCCAAAGTAAAATAGAACTGCGAAGAAGCCGTATTTAAACCACTATTAGAACGAGCCATTGCCACCGCCCCTTTCGTGTGAGGCAACTGTGGCTTTTGCGTGACAACTTGGTTGTAAACTGGCTGTGCCGCCCCTTGCGGCTTGATTTCCAAAGGAATAAAACGCGCCTGATTAGTATCCGGATCGATAAAATTACCCGTTCCCAATTGACCCGCCGGAATGCTAGTATCCTTGCTGCGCGGATCGCCCCCTTGCACCACAAAAGGATCCGGCTGGCGCACAACTCGGTGAAACATCACCCCATCGTAGGTGCCACGTTCAACTAAATCAACAAAATTTCCCCCAGTAATCGGCGCATTAGTGCCATCTACTTCGATCGTCACCGGTTGACCATTAATTACCTGGACTACTGTAACTTTGCCTGTTAACGGGAGTGCAGCGCTCATAAGTAAATTGCTATTTGAGTAAGTGATATTTCGGTTTGATACCAAATCCTGGCTAAATGTTCCCTTTATTTCCTAGCCAGCAGAAGCGGGCATCCTCTGTATAAAAGCGGTTTTAAACACCGAATCATCAAAGGGGTGGGTAACTCAGATTTAGCAAGCACAGCAGAATCCCCACACCATACCTGTACTCAGGTTAGTGTGGGATGAATGCGAGGCAATGAGGAATTGACCGACGAGCAATATTGAACGCAGTTCAATTAGCGATGTCGGTCGGTGACTCATTGCCAATCTTTGATGTTGGCAATGAGTCAATCAGCTCTTCAATGACTTGAGTCATTGTCTTATCGGATTGAACAGCATATAGCCGTAACTTATGGAAACGTCGCTCAGACATCCTTAATCTTAATTGTTTATTTTTCATGTGGCTACACAATGGTTACACAATCATGCTACCATAGTGGTAACAGGAGGTAAAAGCAAATGAGGACGGCATACCAGTACAAATTACGCCCAGGCAAACAACAAGCAATAGAATTAG
Source organism: Microcoleus sp. PH2017_12_PCY_D_A (assembly GCF_020738565.1). Taxonomy (NCBI): domain Bacteria; kingdom Bacillati; phylum Cyanobacteriota; class Cyanophyceae; order Oscillatoriales; family Microcoleaceae; genus Microcoleus; species Microcoleus sp. PH2017_12_PCY_D_A. The sequence goes on from NZ_JAEQCI010000084.1 coordinate 20,424, forward strand.
ACAGGTGGTTGTCTATGCTTTGCGCTCAATATAACTATTTGTTGGCAGATAGATTTAACTGGTACGAGCAAAATCGTTGTCCTATCAATGCTTGTCCTCTTGTTTGTCACCTTCCAGAATTACGGGACAATCCCGATTACTACAGTCAAAAGAAAACACTACCTAACCTCAAGAAAACTCATCCTTGGTATGGCGAAATTTACTCGCAGGTTCTTCAGGATATTGTCAAGAGAGTCAAGGTAACTTTTGATAGATTCTTGAAGGGTGACAGTAACGGAAAACGTAGTGGCAGACCAAGATTTAAGTCTCGCAACCACTACAGAACCTTTACCTATCCTCAAATGAAGGATGGATGCTTGCAAAACAATTTAATCAATCTTCCGATGTTTGGAAAAGTTAAGGTTGTTTTGCATCGTTCCATTCCGAATGGTTTCAAAATCAAAACTGCTTCTGTCACTAAAAAAGCTGACGGTTACTATTTAACCCTCAGCCTGGAAGATGCGACAGTGCCAACAATTAAACCAGATTTCAATCCAGATTTAATAACTGGTATCGATGTTGGCTTAAAGGAGTTTTTGACAACTTCTGAGGGTAAAACTGTTGCTATACCTCAACATTATCGCAAATCTCAAAAACGTTTAAAAGTTATTCAGAAGCGTGTTTCCCGTCGTAAAAAAGGAAGCAATCGAAGATTAAAAACGGTAAAACAGTTGGGCAAGCAGCATAAAAAAGTTGCTGACAAACGTAAAGATTTTCATTTCAAAACTGCTAACAACTTGTTGAAAAAATATGATGTTGTCGCGGTTGAAGATTTGAATGTCAAAGGACTTGCGCGTACATGGTTGGCAAAATCTGTTCTTGATGCCGGATGGTCAAGCTTTCTGTCGATACTGACAAACAAAGCCGAAAATGCTGGTTTGTTGGTTATCCCTGTTAAAGCGTCTGGTACAAGTCAAGATTGTTCTACTTGTGGCGTTAAAGTTCCTAAGAAGCTACATGAGAGATGGCACGACTGCCCCCATTGTGGATGTAGTCTTGACCGCGACCATAATGCAGCAATAAATATCAAAAACAGAGCGGTAGGGCATTCCGTTCTTAAAGCTCAGTTAACGTCCGAAGCAATAGCTGGAGTCGCTGAGAAGCCTACACTGTACTGTACGAGCGTCAGTGTAGGAGTATGTCACTATTAGAAGCAATTCGCGAATTGCCCCTACCCATTTAATCAGAAAACTGTAAACTTGTGTTAAGTACAGTTCTACTTGTTAATTTATGATTTCCCGGCGCAAGTTTTTTAGCACTTTATTGGCAATTTGTCTAGCCTTTCTGAGTTTCAATTTTGCCCCTCCAGCCTTAGCCCTCGGCGGCAAGCTGCCGGCAGTGAATCAAGCCGCACCAGACTTTAGCTTACCGACCAACAGCGGCGACGGGCAAATCTCGCTGTCCGATTATCGCGGGAAGTGGCTGGTAGTCTACTTCTATCCCAAAGATTTTACATCCGGTTGTACGATCGAAGCGCGTCGATTCCAGCAAGACTTGCCGAAATACTTAGCAAAAAACACTCAAATCATCGGCATCAGCGCTGATGATGTCAACTCCCACGCAGAATTTTGTGATTCTGAAGGTTTGAAATTTCCGCTATTAGCAGATACCGACGGCAAAATAAGTAAAGCTTACGGTTCTTGGATGAGTTTTATCTCTTCCCGGCACAGTTTTATTATTGACCCTGAAGGAATTTTGCGGGAAACATTTGTTAAAGTTAATCCCGCCATTCACTCCAAAGAAGTGTTAGCTCGTTTAGGCGAATTGCAGACTAACAGCTAATATTGTGTCACCTCGAATCACCGCAATCAAATAGGTTCGTAGTGAGGACTTTAGTCCTTCTTCAGGATTGTAAATAATCACCGTAAAAATAGGTTAGTAGTGAGGACTTTAGTCCTTCTTCATGAGTTTATAAGGACTAAAGTCCTCACTACAAACCTTATATTACTTATTTTAGGGGACATGATGCCTGGTAACGAGACAAGCTGTAGAGCAAATCTAAAATCGCCTGTCCCGCCACAATCAGTGAGAATTGAACTTGCTATTTACAGCAACAGGCTCTGAAGAAGATTCCGGCTCTGAAAGATTTCTTTTTCGGCTAGCAAAACGGCGTTCCGGGTCAATTCCCTCAAAAGTTGGCGGCAACCAAACTCGGACTACTAACAACACTCCCAAAACTAGCAAGAATGCGCCTGTTGACAATATTTGAACCCAGGGAGTTTCCAGAACTCCCCGAACTATAACTTCTCGCAGAACAGATACAATACAAACTTCAACCGCCACGCCAATCGAAACGCGCTGCTCTTGCAAGTAAATAATTAGCAGCCGAAACAATTCCACCAAAACCAATAAAAATAGAATGTCGGCCGTCACTTCCTGAAAATTCAAAGGAGGCAGCAGCGAAAAAAACATTTCTCGCAGTTCGAGTACCATGAAACAGAACAAACCAATACACAAAGAAATTACAATTAAGTCTTGAACTGTTTCCAGACCGCTGACTATTAGTTTCAAATTCAACCATTTAGGAGGGGAATTAGTCTGGTTATTTGAACGGTTTTCCATTGACTGCTCCGGGAATTTGTTGGACTTGCTTACAGCTTAAGTTAAATTGAGCTTATATTTGATAAAAAACAGGTTTAATTTATTTATAACCATCATTAAAATTCTGTCTAGTGACAATTTCCTACCAACTTTTATATATTGCCCAGGCGGGTTGACTTTTAGGCAATGTTTGTGCTATGTGAAACCTGGTATTAGTAGATTTGGTGAAAAGTAGAATTCAAACTTCTAAAATGCTGCAACTGAGATAAAATATGAAAACTGTAAAAAATTATTTACGACAGCTTGATAAACTCAAGCTAGCGACTAAGGGCTCAAATCATACAAAAGCCGGAAAGTCAACCCAAAAAAGCCACCAAGAGAGGATTGAACACAATGGCATTTACACTAGCACCATTACCCTTCGCCGCTGACGCCCTAGAGTCAGGTCATATGTCGGCCAACACCTTTTCGTTCCACCACGACAAGCACCACGCTGCTTACGTGACCAATCTCAACAAACTGATTGAAGGCACCGAACTAGCCAGCAAATCCCTCGAAGAAATTGTGACGGCATCTGCTAAAGACCCATCCAAAGCCGGCATCTTCAACAATGCAGGTCAAGTTTGGAACCACAATTTCTTTTGGAATTCCCTCAAACCAGGCGGCGGCGGCACTCCGACAGGAGCTTTAGCTGATAAAATCAATGCCGACTTTGGCAGCTTCGACAAATTCAAAGAAGAATTTAAGGCTGCTGCGACAACTCAGTTCGGCAGCGGCTGGGCTTGGCTGGTTTTGGACAACGGTACTTTGAAAGTTACCAAAACTGCTAACGCTGACACCCCGCTAGCACACGGCCAAACTCCTTTGCTGACTTTGGATGTGTGGGAACACGCTTATTATTTGGATTTCCAAAATCGCCGTCCCGATTACATTGGTAATTTCCTAGACAATTTGGCTAACTGGGATTTCGCAGCAGCAAATTTGGCTGCGGCTTAGTATCATAGGATTCTGAGGACTGAAGTCCTCACTACGAACTTTTATCAGTTCGTGGTGAGGACTTTATTTTTTGTTTCCGACGACTGAAGTTCTCGCTACTAATACCGGCAATGGGTAGCTCTCCTGGATATTCAGTGATAAGTGAAGCCTATATGAATTCTGGTATGAGTTTCAACACTTGCACCTGGAGATATTTGTAGCTTGAGATACAATTCTCACCACAAATCTAGGAGAGCCCAATGGGTAATTGGTAATTGGTAATTGGGGGTCTTCTGGGTTTGCGGTGATAAGAAAAGCTAATTAGAAAAGCAAGCTAATAGTCGATCTCGAAAATTGTCGAAATTAACAAATCCATAGGCTTGAC
>NZ_JAEQCI010000265.1:0-1673 GCF_020738565.1 Microcoleus sp. PH2017_12_PCY_D_A
ATATGTGAATTGAAAAGCCTGTTAAATTATCACAATCAGAAAGAAGCAAGAAACCTGATGCGCCCTCACTTATGGCATCCTCCAATTGAACTCTCAGACCAGGAAGCGTTGATTGTCAAACGCACGTTCCCGAGCCAAGCTCTTTACGTTTCTTCGACTAAACCGTTCATTCATATTTAATGATGAGTTCCAAGAAGAACTTGCTACAATTTTTAAAGACAGCACAGTGGGTCATAGCCCAATTCCTCCTGCACAACTTGCCTTAGCAATTATTCTGCAAGCCTACTTAGGCATTTCTGATGATGAAGTAATTGAAGAAATGCTCATGGATCAACGTTGGCAGTTAGTTCTCGATCGCCACTTTGGTGAGATTCAGAAAGGGCTTAATTAAAAAAGAACTAGACCAACGTTTAATTGACCGCACCGTAGAAATTGCCAAGCAAAAAGGTGGGTTTGGCTCATCTCAACTCAAAGCGGCTTTAGATTCTTCCCGATTATGGGGAGCAGGTAAAGTCGAAGATACATATAATCTCTTGGGTTATGATGAGCGTAAAGCAGTGAGTATGATAGCTGCTGTGCAGGGGCGCTCGCCAGCAGAAATTGCCGAGTTAACTGGTGCGCCAGTTCTTAATAGTTCCAGCTTAAAAACAGCCTTGGACTTAAATTGGGATGAGCCTTCAGAGCGTCAAAACGCACTCTCAATCATTCTAAACAGCTTATGTTCCGTAGAAGAATGGATGCAAAGCCAGTCTAGTTGTGATGAGTTTGAAGTCGCCAAAGAGACTCTGGATGTAGCCCGAGTGATTGAATCTCAAAATGTAACTTTTGACTCACAAGGCGTTCCGAGTTTAAGTAAGGGGGTCGCCAAGGAGCGTCGCATTTCTATTGAAGACCCAGATAGGTGGCATGGGCGTAAAAGCCGCTCTAAAAAAATAGATGGATATAAACGCCACATCCTCAAAGATTTAGACAGTGGTATAGTTTGCGCGGTGGCGTTGACCAGGGCCAATACTCCAGAATCTGCTGCTACAATCTCCCAGTGAACGTAACTTAAGATTTGAAAATATTCACCTATCTGAGTTACATATCACTCGGGCTTATTTATCTAGTCATTGGGTGACACAACGGGATGATAAATTACAGATATTTTGCAAAGCGTGGCCGGTCAGAAATTCTGGAAGGTTTGATAAAAATTATTTTTTTTTGACTGGGATACGCATTTAATTAGCTGTCCCAATCAGGTAAGTATCCCATTTGACCCGGGAAAAATTGTTCATTTTCCTCAGAATGAATGTGCAATTTGTCCTTTAAGAGCCGACTGCACAAACAGTAAAAAAGGACGGACTGTATCAATTCATCCCTCGGAAGCCTTAATGCAAGAGTTGCGAGGGCGTCAATCCACTGCTATTGGTCGAGTAGACTTAAGAAAACGTACTACAGTTGAACACTCTCTGGCTCATATTGGGCATTGGCAGGGGAATCGTGCTCGCTATATTGGGCAGCGGAAAAATCTTTTCGATTTAAGGCGAGTCGCTGTTGTCCATAATCTTCATGTCATTGCTCAAATGGATAAGGTTCGACCAATTACACCAGGCCTAGAGTCGAACTCATGCACTGGCTAATTTCATAAAGTCCTTTTTTTGTCAACTCCTAATACTGAACCGACGCCCTAG
>NZ_JAEQCI010000266.1:0-1327 GCF_020738565.1 Microcoleus sp. PH2017_12_PCY_D_A
GGGGCTTGCGATTAAATATAACCCCAGTTATCCTAGAAGAGTAGGAAACAAAAAATCTGACAAGCGAGCGGTTGTTACTTCTGTAATTGGGATGCTAGAAATGATCTTGAGTGAGCCAGTGAAATTAACATTCAAAGATGCGGCAAAAAAACTGACAGGCTATCGCCGTCGAGACTTTATGGCAAAAGTGGCTGAAGACTACTTTAATGGTTGGGCCCGCAAAGTAGAAACATTTATGGGGTGGAACCGAGACAGTGTTCAACTGGGCTTACATGAACGACGAACCGGGTTGATTTGTGTGGATAATTACCGGGCACGAGGGCGACATAAAAGTGAAATTTTGCTGCCCAACTTAGAAGCCGATATTCGTTCTCTAGTAGATCCAGAGTCCCAGGCAGACCCCAAGTTTCAATCGATATTTTTGTAGGCCCGGATCACGGCCCTGGCGGTACGAGCGGCATTAGTGAGTCAGAAAAACTACGACAGTGAGCAATTACCTTCTCGTCAGACAATTGGCGCGATTTTAAATCGAATGGGGTATCGCCTAAAAAAACACAAAAAACCAAGCCCTTGAAAAAAATTCCCGAAACAGATGCGATTTTTGAAAATGTATTGAAGGAGAATGAAGCCTCCAATCTAGATGTCAAGTCTCTGCGAATATCAATAGATACCAAAGCGAAAGTAAAAATTGGCAACCTGTCACGGGAAGGTAAAGCCAGAACCATCGAACCGAAATCGGCCGACGATCATGATACCGAGTGGCAAGCTGTATTAGTCCCCTTTGGCATTCTTAACACTCAAAGCGATCAACTATCGATTTATATGGGACAGTCCGCTGAAACTACAGATTTTATTGTTGATTGTCTAACAGATTGGTGGCACAATAATCAATCTGATTACACCGAACTCGAAGAATTAGTGATTGACCTTGATGGTGGTCCGGCAATCAGAAGCAATCGCACACAATTCATCAAACGCATCATCGAGTTATCTCAGGCAATTGGCTTAAGAATCCGACTAATTTACTATCCACCATATCATAGTAAGTATAACCCAATTGAACGCTGCTGGGCGGCACTTGAGCACTATTGGAATGGTGCTATTTTAGATTCAGTTGAAACTGCCGTACACTGGGCATCTAGCATGACATGGAAAGGAATTAATCCCATTGTCAACTTAATTGAGACAACTTATGAGAAAGGCGTAAAAGTCTTACCTCATGAGTTAAAACAGTATTTGCCCTCATGGCAACGTTCTGAAACTTTACCAAAATGGGATATCACGATTATCCCATTTTGACTGGTATTTTATTTGTCCGCGACTCCCT
>NZ_JAEQCI010000085.1:0-24246 GCF_020738565.1 Microcoleus sp. PH2017_12_PCY_D_A
GTTCGACCAATTACACCAGGCCTAGAGTCGAACTCATGCACTGGCTAATTTCATAAAGTCCTTTTTTTGTCAACTCCTAATACTGAACCGACGCCCTAGTGTACCACTTGTTCGACCTTAAGTAAACCGTATTGGGTTATAGTGATGAAGAACTACCGACCGTAGAAACAATAAGGGCGAAAATTGAATGATTTGGGTTATAGCTTAAAACGAGTTATTAAAACTAAACCCATCAAGAAAATCCCCGAAACAGAAGCCATTTTTAAACAGGTAACACAAATTAATACTGAATCCGATCGTGACCCTAATACTCTCCGAATCTCCATTGATGCCAAGGCAGCAGTCAAAGTTGGAGAATTTGATCGAGGTGGTAAAAGTGGCTCTCCTGGGTTTATGGTGGATACGGTATCAGACACAACTGTTCGCGATTCTGTGATGCCCTCGGAGTCAAGGATATGCGGTTTGTTTATCACCACTGAATCAGATATTTCTATTTCGGGTTGGTCACAGTTACCATCAAAGAAAATATACATAACCTTCCTCCTTACAGAATGTTCAATGTAACTTTGTTGCTATGTAAAAATTTAGAGAAAAATCAACAGGCTATACTATCTCCGCGAATTGCCATCTGAAATAATATCGATTTTCCTAGAGTCCTCAAAGAGCAGTAGTTGAATATGAATCAATAATTTTGGAACCATAGCAAGTCAAACTATACACTTGGAAAGCTAATATACAGCAAGGTTTAATTTCATTAATTTTTTCTAAATTAGGCTTTCAAATAACAGGCAAACCATCCTGAAATACCAGCAATTCTCCCGGTTTTATTTGCGTCCATACTTCGTTATCAGTCAGCGGAAAAGTGGCAAGCACCGCCACGCGATCGTCCTCTTTGGTCAATTCCCGGAAATCCACAGTTACATCTTCATCGATAGAATGCGCGCTGGCAAAAGGTGCTTGTCGCACAATATAATGCAGATTAGTAGAACAGTGTGCAAACAAGTGTTCTCCATCAGAAAGTAAATAGTTAAAAATTCCTTGAACGGCAAGATTTTTAGTGATTTCGTTGAGAACCACGTAAATTTCCGTCACAGTAGGCTTATTTTGAGGGAAACTTTCTCGCAGGTTTTCTAATATCCAACAAAAAGCTTTTTCGCTATCAGTGTTGCCTACTGGTTTGTAAATTCCGGTAGTTTCAGGATTCAAGTTTTCCAGATTTCCATTGTGAGCAAATACCCAATACCGCCCCCAAAGTTCCCGAATAAAAGGGTGGCAGTTTTCTAAAGCAATTTCCCCTTGAGTAGCTTTACGAATATGAGCAATGACGTTAGTTGAGTGAATGGGATAGCGACGCACTACTTCAGCAAGCGGAGAAGCTATCGCAGGTTTCGAGTCTATAAACAGGCGACATCCCAAACCTTCAAAAAAAGCAATTCCCCAACCGTCTTGATGAATGTCTGTTCGACCACCTCTTGCAGAAAAACCTTCAAAAGAGAAGCAAATATCTGTTGGAACATTGCAGTTCATTCCCAGTAATTGGCACATAGCTTTTAAATCTCTGGAGTTTGGATGGATGCCGCAGCTATGGGCAGCTACAGATTTTTGATGATACCATTATAGTATGAATTGATAGAGGGTCATAAAAAACATAATTAATTTGCTTTGTCAACCGTAATCATACTTAAATCATAGAAAAATGCGAGGCGCTAAAATTCAGTGGCCTATCCCGGAGAGCAGTCTTGATTGTTCCGTTTGTGTTGCAAATCTTTGCTGATGTGGGCTGGCGGGGTATCTATCCCTGCACAATGGTAAAACAACTATCAACAAACTGGCGATTCAGTTGGCACAAAAAGTCAGGTGATTTTAGATTTGAGATTCAAGAGTTGGAAATAACTTATTTTATCTGGTTGGGAGCTTGACGACAGTTACATTATTTTTTAAACTGGTATCAGTTATCACATTTACAGCACATCGATGCCTATCTCGTAATTTCCAATCAAATCAATCAGATTAATGCCAATGCGATCTAATTAGGACTGCTAAGCCACCCAAATATGACGAGATGGTGCGTTAGTTTGGGCGACTACAAGTAGCAGTTGTTTAATGTTGGCTACATTAACTACACTTCCCCAGTATTTTTCAGGTGGCTCCGGCGCTGTTCACTACTAATATTTTTAATTTCACAGCATCAATTTTTATCATCTCGTCCCGTTTTCATATTATTTCCTGTCATTTACCCTAGTAAAAACGGTTGGTAGTGAGGACTTTAGTCCTCAGATGGATGCGGACTAAAGTCCTCACTACCAACCAATTTTATAAGGGGAGTTATCGGAGGGAATGATCTCACATATCTTCAATGAACAAGCACCAAGTATAACAACTGAAAATGAAAAATTCAAATCAAAAATCCGATCGCCCAAACCGACAAATTCTCACAGGCTTAATCCTCGGATGGGGATTGCAAGGACTATTTAGCCTTCCAGCATTAGCACAACCAAGTTTACCCGAATCTCCCGCTGCGATTGAAAACCAGGCTGAACCCGCCCCTACCGCAATTACAGAAATTGCGGTTGATGCACCGGAGACCATTTTACCCGAAAATCAGCAACTTGTCGATCGCAACATCCCAGCATCCGATCCCAGTTTACCAGAATCTCCCGCCACTATTGAAAACCTTGGTGAAACTGTCGCAGAGGAAAGCGCAGAACAAGTCACATCTGTTGCTCAACTCAGCGACGTAAAACCAACTGATTGGGCATTTGGCGCACTGCAATCCTTAGTAGAAAGATACGGCTGCATAGCTGGATATCCCGACGGAACTTTTCGCGGAAACCGTGCTTTAACAAGATATGAATTCGCGGCGGGAGTCAATGCTTGTTTAGATAAAATTCGCGAATTAATCGGCACCGGAAATGAGAACCTAATCAAGCGAGAAGATTTGCTAACAGTGCAAAGATTGCAAGAAGAATTTGCCGCAGATATCGCCGTACTGCGGGGTCGCACCGACTTAATAGAAGCGCGAACAACAGAACTACAAGCAAATCAATTTTCGCCCACAGTCAAGCTGTCAGGATTCACAGTTGTGGGGATACAAGGCCGCAGTCCCAACGGTGCCGATCGCGCTCCCAGAGACGGCAAAAGAGATACCAAAGACCCCGGTACAAATGTCAACACAATCAATTTAAATCAGTTATACTTCACCGCTCAATTCAGCCCCCGCAGTAACCTATTAATCGGTCTTTTCAACCAAAACGGCAGCACTTCACCCCAATTAACCGAAGATGTAAACCTTGCTTACAATTTCGGCGAAACATCTGGCGCTACCCTCAGCGACCTCAACTACCGCTTTCTTGTCGGCGATAAATTGGCAGTATTTGCAGGAACAGCGGGAGTTAACATGATTAGCGGTTTACGAGGGCCGAATCGCGCAGAAAGTGCAGCTTCCGGGCCGATTTCTGCCTTCGCTCAAAGAAACCCAATTTTGAATACTGGTTTTGGTCTAGGCGGCGCGGGCATTGACTGGCAATTTGCCAAACGAGCTAGTTTGCAAGCTGTTTATTCTACTAATATACCCGGATTTTTTGTCAGTTCTAACGGGCCTAGCGGACACAATACACTGGGTTTGCAATTAACTCTGACTCCCGCAGATCCAGTGGATATTACTGTTTATTATGTCAACGACTATTCGCCTAACGGCAATTTGATTAGTTTCACGGGAGACAGCCAATTAACTGCTGTAAATCCTAGTACCAGCAAGTCAGCATCCTTGCAAACAAATGCTGTGGGAGCGAGTTTGAATTGGCGGGTTTCGTCGCGAGTTGCCTTGGGAGGTTGGGCCGGTTATACTAATTCTCGGATTCCGGGAAAATCGGGAAGTGTGGCAACTACAAATTATATGGTGTTTGTGAATTTTCCCGATTTGTTTGGCGAAGGGAATTTAGGGGGAATTTATATCGGGCAACCTCCTAAAATTGTCAGCAGCAATTTACCGACAGGAAACAATATTCCTGATTTTTTAGATACGGGTTTAGGGCGCAAAGGCGGCCAACCCGGAACTACTACTCATGTAGAAGTATTCTACCGCTGGCAGGTGAGCGATAATATCAGCGTTACTCCTGGAGTAATGGTGATTTTTCAACCAGATCACAGTCGCAATAGCGATCCGATTACGGTGGGTGTGTTGAGAACTTCGTTCTCTTTTTAATGGGGTTTGTAGTGTAGTGAGGACTTGAGTCCTCCTATGGGTTCGATCCTTGGGACTTCAGTCCTCATAAAAGTCAGGGAGTATCTCAGTTTTGATGTTGTATTAGTGCTGTCCTCGCTCGATATATAAACACATAGGAGCGAGGACAGCACTCCTAAAACCCGCCTTTTACATTCCTTGAGATGCTCCCAAAAGTCAGAGGACTAAAGTCCTTACTACAAACTTGTAACGGTTATTTTGCAACAATTAATATTACTTATCAGTCCGATGTGGCGAGGACTTCAACTGCTGCTAACTTCCCGAAGACTTGCAAAAAATGCAAGTTTTCAATGTCAACCAGTTTGCGGTTTCTGAGGCGGATTTAAACCGCTATGGAGATGTCTTAATCTGTTTTCTAAGTACAAACCCATCATCTTTACTAAATTTTCATATCTGTAGGATTAATCTGCTGATTGCATCTGTCTTTTCTACATGAAAGTACGGAGTTATTGCTCAAAAAAAAATCCGCACAAACACTCTGGAAATCAATTTTTTATTCAATTACCATCTTAACATATCTTCGAGAGTTCCTGAAGTTAGGGTTTAGAAAAACATGATTAACTCAACCGGCTATTTTTTCGCTCTGGGCTTTGCAGCAATTTCGGCTGTGACAGCCTGTCCTTGTCAAGCACAAACGGCTGTTGAATCAAATATAAATGTAAGGGGAGAGAACAATTTAACAACCGCCGAGTCGCAAAACGGTGCTAAGACTTCTGCTGGCGATCGCCCAAAAGCTCTTAACACTTCTAAATCTTTTGCGGTTTCAGAGACCAATACCGTACCTGCTCAACCTACTTCGACGGCGGCGGCTCCCGAAAATCAAGCTGTACGCAGCAATCCCTTGGGATGTCGATTTTTTGATACTCCTTCCATGCGGCAATAAGTATGGGGGTATATAGGCAAAAAAGAAGATCGGGGGCCAATAGAGGGCGATGCTTTTTGAGAATCGCTCTTTATTTGCTTAATTAACTTCATTTTTTATTAACTTTCTGGGGGAAAGTCAGAAAGCTGTTTGATATTCTTCAAAATTATTTGAGGCTTGCTTTTGTACTGTTCAACCTGGCCGCTGATATACACGTAACCGCGTCCTTGACCTGCATAACGCTTTTCAATCAACCGCTTCAAAGGAGCCATTTCATAAGTTTCGGCATCCGGTATCCACAAATCTAATTTATGATAAACTGAACCCGCATAAATTAGGGCATTGCCGCCGATCCATTTATTAATGCCAGCCTGCAAGTCGCAGAAAATAGTAATAGATTTAGCTTTCTCGGAAGCTGCTAAGATTTTTGGGTAGTGCAATCTCACAGAAAGCGCTCCGCCCCTTGCTTCCGACAAGCGGAACTCTTCAACAATCGAGCCTCGCATCGACCACCAAGGCAGTAAATTAGCATAGTTGCGAGAGGGAATCTTGGCATTGGTAATCGGATTCCAAATCATCAGATTGTAAGCTTTGGCAGCCGATTCTGCCTCGGTCATTTGTCGGTGATACAATCGCGATCGCCCGTATTTCATAAAGTAGGGACTCCAGCCTTCTTTAATCAGTTTTAGATTGTAATTTTCTCCATCTTTATGTACGTAACAGAGGAGACGCCCGTAGTTGTCGCGGTGTTTTGATAGTGCAATTTCAACCGGATCGTCTGTATCAAATTCTATGTCTATTAGAGGAAGTTTACCATCGGCCGTCGCGAAGTATTTTTTTGCCATTTCCGAAGCTGCTTTCCCTGCGGCAGTTACAGGCTTTGAAGTGTTAGAGTAACTTTCTTCTGTATCGACGCAAATCAGCCGCAGAGACTCGGTTTTGCCGTTGAGAGCAACTTTGACAGTATCGCCATCAACTACTTGAGTTATTTGCAGGTTCGGAATTCTGGTTGCCATATTTCGCACCCTGTTAGACTTGAGATTTGATTCACATATTGGGTTGATTGTACATGAGTTTGCTGCTGAGTGCAATTGGTTGGGAGTGAGGATCTCAGTGCGCTAACGGATATATAGCGGTGCACAAGCGCCCTACCGATTAGTGTGGGTATTTTTGATATTGATTTTTGCAAGTGGCTGCGTAATTTATCAAATCTGGGAAAAAAGCCCGAAAATCTGATTCAAGCTGCTGATAATTAATTGTTAAATCTTCCACTCCGCCTGCTAAGTTATTGGTGCGCTTGATTCTTGCCGACATTCGATGCAGAGCACTGTCTATTCCGCCAATATCCTGATAAGATCCGAGCAAGTCGCGGGCGATTATTTGCGGCATCACCCGCTTGAGTGATTCTGGCAATATATCGCGGTTGTCTTGCAGGGCTTTGTAGGCTAGGCGCGCAAAATCGCGGAGGGGAACTTCTGAATATTCCAGCCAATTTTTAGCTAAGAAGTGGTCGTAAAACACGTCAACCAAAACTCCAGCAAACCTGCGTCTCTGGGCGCAAACAAGGCTTTTGCTCGATCGCACTCTTGCATGAGAGTCCGTGTAGCTATCCACTTTTCGGTGCAAATCGATGCCCTGTCTAATGTCATCGGGGTAAAGATTGACTGCGGAACCCTTGACAAAATCGCCTAAGAGGTTGCCAATCAGCGATGCTGGCGTACCGTCTGATAAGAATAGATGAGCTAAATAATTCATTGCTACAGTATCCGCTACATTTCTCGACGAAATGCTCTAATAGCTTCCCCTGCATCGGTTTCTGCCATCAAAATGCAGCGTTTCATCAAATCGAGATTGAGGTTGCTGAGTCCGGGTAGCTGACTGCGATCGATGCGTTGATAGCTACCGTTTTGCAGATGATATATCTTCAGCAATCCATCTTCCCAAAACCAAACCTCTGGAACACCCAAAGCTTGATAGCGATCTAACTTACTGATGCCTCCACTGGTAAAGACAACTTCGATCGACAAATCTGGAATCGGCTTGACACTCCCAATGCAGTAAGATTCGTCTGCTTGCACAGAGACAACTCCCGATCTTTCCTGCGTCATTGCGCCTGTGGGCTTGAAGAATATTCCTTGTTCGACAAGAAAGGTAGTTATTAAGTAACCGATGACACGAGCAAAAGTTTCGCGGTCTTCTCCCGGCATCAGAATCTCGATCGTCCCGTTATAGTAAAATAGTCGCACTCCAGCGGAGCCTTCAAAGCCTTTTTCGATAAATTTAAACCGTTCCCACATTCCATGATGGATAATTCGCCGATCTGTGGTTTTACTAAGTAGTGGCATCGCGCTTAACTCCAATCCAGAAGTTGTTTTGATTGTAGCTCATATTTGTGAATTTAAACCAATTACTGCGTATCTCCATAAAATTATTGTAAGGTGCGGATGGCGCACCCTACTGCTATGATTATGAACCGCCGCGCAACTTATCCAAAACAGTCCGATCTTCCAAGGTAGAAGTATTCCCAGAAACCTCTTCTGGGGCGGCTAAAGAACGCAGCAACCGCCGCATAATTTTACCGCTGCGCGTTTTCGGCAAAGCATCGGTAAATCGAATTTTGCCGGGACGGGCGATCGCGCGTAAATCAACCAAGGCGATCAATCGGGGTAAAGCGACTTATCTTCAACTTTTAAACTCCTAATCTGTTCGCGAATCACATCGGTTTTTGTTCTACCGCTGTTGGCGCAATAAGCTTCCAGCCGAAGCATTTCTATTTCAGGCAGTCGGATGGTGAGAACTTTAACATTTTGACTCATACTGCAATTATACTGAAAAATGCAGTACAATCATAGCAGAGAAATGCGCCTTGGCAGAATGTTGCTGCACCATGCCAAGACGACTTCTCCGAAGTTGACATCCCAACAAAGGAGTAATTTAATTATGATTCAAGATCCAGAAAAAGAGGGTGAAAGGTGGGACGAGCCGATCCTTGCTGATAATCCCAGAGAAGCGAAACAGGAGTGCCAAAAACGAGCCGATCGCTACCAGGTTGAATTAGAATCTGTGACTCTACCCCGAAAAGTGGAAAATCGCCCTCAAATGTACCGTTGCAATTACAAGGAGAAAGAGTAATGGCTGTTCTCGAATGTGTAAAACCAGGAGCTAAACTAGGTCAAATTATTCTGGCCGTCGATCTGACTGTTGCCGGTGCAGTCGATCGCATTTTAGCAAAAATTCAAGACTTGGGATATAACCCAGAAATCCGTCATGTCAACTATCCCTCTGGAGTTCACGTCTTGGCAATTCTCAAAGACGAACAGCATTCTGAAGCAGTCGATGATGATTACTTGCTGGAAGATTGGCTGCAAGTAAGGTCGGAAATTAACAGCGATGCAGTTCATTTGTGGCGCGGTAAATAAGCGACTTTAGCTATTAACCGCAGATAATTAGTAAGGTGCGCTAGGCGCACCCTACTGCTATGATTATGAACCGCCGCGCAACTTATCCAAAACAGTCCGATCTTCCAAGGTTGAAGTATCACCAGAAACCTCTTCTCCGGCGGCTAAAGAACGCAGCAAACGGCGCATAATTTTACCGCTGCGCGTTTTCGGTAAGGCATCGGTAAATCGAATTTCGCCGGGACGGGCGATCGCCCCAATCTCCTTAACAACGTGCTGCTTCAACTCCTTCTCCAATTCTGGACTCGGCTGCTGCGAGTTATCCAGCGTCACAAAAGCGACAATTTCCTCACCTTTAATCTCATCCGGTTTGCCAACAACCGCAGCTTCCGCCACCGCTGGATGCGATACCAAAGCCGATTCAACTTCCATCGTACCGAGTCGGTGTCCGGCGACATTAATCACGTCGTCAACGCGGCCCATTACCCAAAAATAACCGTCTGTATCCTTGTGCGCGCCGTCCCCTGCAAAGTAGACAAATTTGCCATCTTTCGGGTGCAGATATTCCCAATAAGTGCGGCGGAAGCGATCGGGATCGTTGTAAAGTGTCCGCATCATTCCCGGCCAAGGATGTTTGACTACTAAATAACCGCCGCTTTCATTAGTTACTGGTTCGCCATCTTGGTCAACGATATCGGCAACAATCCCGGGGAAAGGAAGGGTTGCAGAACCGGGTTTGGTCGGAATTGCACCGGGCAAAGCGGTAATCATAATTCCGCCTGTTTCTGTTTGCCACCAAGTATCAACGATCGGACAATTCGAGTTACCAATTACGCGCTGATACCACATCCAAGCTTCGGGATTGATCGGTTCGCCGACGGTTCCTAACAACCGCAAAGATGATAAATTGCGCGCGTTGGGCAATTCTTCGCCCATTTTCATGAATGTTCTGATCGCAGTGGGTGCGGTGTAGAAAACGGTGACGCCGTATTTTTCGATTACATCCCAAAAACAGCCGGGATTCGATGGGCGGGGAGCACCTTCGTACATGACGGTTGTCGCGCCGTTGGAAAGGGGGCCGTAGACTATGTAACTGTGGCCTGTAATCCAGCCTACGTCGGCGGTGCACCAGTAGACATCGGTATCTTGGAGGTCGAAGATCCACTTGGTTGTCATGTGGGTGTAAAGGTTGTAGCCGCCTGTGGTGTGGACGACTCCTTTCGGTTTGCCGGTACTTCCTGAAGTGTACAGAATAAATAGCATATCTTCGCTATCCATCGGTTCGGCGGGGCAGTCGGCGGAGGCGTTTTTTTGCAATTCGTGCCACCAGCGATCGCGCCCTGGTTCCATCTGCACTTCTTGTTTGGTACGCTGGACGACTAAAACGTTGGTAACGCTGGGTGCGGAGTTGTTTGCTAATGCTTTGTCTACTTGTACTTTGAGGCCGACTGCTGCGTCTTTGCGGAAGCCTCCGTCTGCGGTGATGACGAGTTTTGCTTGGCCGTCGTTGAGGCGATCGCGCAAAGCTTCTGCGCTAAATCCGCCAAAAACAACGCTGTGTACTGCCCCGATTCTGGCGCAGGCTAACATGGCGATCGCAGCTTCGGGAATCATGGGCATATAAATGCCGACGCGATCGCCCTTTTGGACACCCAATTCTTTGATGACGTTAGCCATTTGACAGACTTCGCGGTGGAGTTGGGCGTAAGTCAGGGTGCGGGAGTCTCCGGGTTCGCCTTCCCAAATGAGGGCGGCTTTGTTTTTGCGCCAAGTGGTTAAATGGCGATCGAGACAATTGTAAGAAATGTTAATTTTGCCGTTAACAAACCATTTAGCAAAGGGCGGCTGCCAGTCGAGCACGGTATCCCAGTTTTGAAACCAGTCTAATTCTTGGGTAGCGAGTTCGGCCCAGAATGCTTGGGGGTCGGCTTTCGCTTTTTCGTAGAGGGCGCGGTATTCTTCTAAGCTTTTGACGTGAGCTTTTTCGGAGAATTCAGCAGTGGGCGGGAACAGGCGTTTTTCTTGCAGAATAGATTCGATGGTATCTTGTGACATCGCTGTTAGTTTGTAGTTCAGTTACTCTTTTTAGCTATTGTGTGCATAAATTGGGTAAAAAGTATGTTTATTTTCCTTAAGACTTTGGAAGATTTTGTAAGTATTGGGGATATATTATAAACTATTACAGTGGTAAATGCTCAATTTTATCTTGGTACTCATCATCAAACGATCCTTGATAAATCAAAATCAGTTCATCAATATTTTGACCGATGCTCATCTTGGAGTTCAGGAAAAATATTCCTGGGATATGGCGATTTTGCTCTATGCGATCTGTTAAATGAACTAACATGGAGCGACGGTTGTTAGTCACAAGAATGAAGTTGTGGATTTCGCACCAAATAAGAATTTCTAGATCGAGAGTTCCTTTGGAAGGTGCTGTTAGTTCTCCCACTGCTAGAACAACCAAATCAGGATTGCGCCTGCGAATTTGGTTAGCACAGGCAGGAGCGACATTTTCATCAAATAGATACTGGATTGCCATCAGCTTTTCTCATTGCATCTCTTGCTGCTCTCAGTTTGCGGATTTTTTTAGCCGCTGGAGAAGGATTGCGCTGTTGTTCTTCTCGCATTTTATCACCCCATTCCACCCATTCAGTTATGTACTTACCGACTGCTTCTTTGTTGTGCAGGTAATACAAGATGGTCGCATAAACTTGTTCGAGGGTGAGCGATGTATAAATGTTGGCGATTTCTTCGGGAGTTCGAGCGCGAAACAAATATTCATAAAGGATGGTTTCGATGCCAATGCGGGAACCTTTGAGCCGAATATCGTCAGGTCTCAGGAAGTTGAAGTAGTCTTCTAGTTGCATAACTTGGTGGTTAGGAGAAGGGTTGATAATGTAGTTCTACGATCGCACTTTTCAATATTGCTTTGAGTCGTTCGGGGTTGAGTTATTTCAGACATTGTGCCGACCTCAGCTCTAATTTAATGATACAACTCAAAGACTACGCAGACTATTGCAAATATTTGTTTATGTTCGCACTTGCCACGTTTTTGGATCTCTCCGACTGTGAAAAATTGCTGTCACAATCACCCGACTCGACACAATCCGATAGTAAACAGCATAGGGAAAGCGTCGCACCACACACCGTCTAACATCACGATACACAATTGGATATGATTCTGGTATCTGACAAATTCGATTTAACATCTCGTCCACACAGTCCAAAAAATCGTCGCCAAGTTCTAGTTGCTGACTTTCGTACCAACTGTAGGCCTCATCGAGTTCTTCACGAACTTCTGGCCGAAACACTAGCACATAATTCATGAGCGTCTTTTTACCGAAGCTTTAATTTCTTCCCAGGTCATTACATCATCGGGATTAGCTTCGCTATCACTAATCCGGCGATCGAGTTCTTGTTTTTGTACTTCTGTAAGATTGGGGTAAGCTTGCTCTGCTGCGATGCTATCCCAAATTGCTTGTACAAGCCTAATTCGGTCTTCAACACTGAGAGATGTAATTTGATTTAATGTGACACTGAGATCCATACTAATTAACCTCGATAAAAGACTGGGCAATTGGTACACATAAAATATAGCAGATTTAAGGTAGAGTTGACGGTGGAGTTGAGGAAAAATTAATATTATATCATGCCAAATCCGCTGGTAATGCCTGTATAATATACTTTACAGGAAAAGCCGATCGCACAAAAGCCATGACTCAAAATTTAGAAGCCAGCCAACTCTCGCTAAATGACGTTCGCCGCCTTCTCAAACTGGAAAGACAAACAGGAGGCTCTTTTACTGATTTTTTCTCTCTGGAACCTCTGACGGATTTTGAACAGCAGGAATTATTGCAAATCAGCAATGACTTTTGGCGCTATCTAGAAGTGGGAAAGGTTTCTGAAGAATTGGTTAAGTTTTTATCACTTTCGCCGTTGATGAGATTGACGGGATTTTTTAAAGTTCCTGTTGTGCTGACAATGGAAGATAGCATACCGATCGAAGTTGAGGATGAGGATACTTTAATTAAAGGGCGGTTGGATATTTTAGCGGTAAATCAGCCGGATGCAGAGCTCGCGGCGGCACAGTTTTGGATTTTGGTAGTCGAGGCGAAAAATAGTGCGATCGACTCCTGGGCCGGTTTGCCGCAATTGCTGACGTATGCGTTTAAGAGTTTGCAGCAGCAACCGTCTGTTTGGGGATTGACGACAAATGGACGGAACTATCAGTTTGTGCATCTGACGCGGGGGAATCCTTGCACTTATCAGATTTTACCGGAGTTGAATTTGATTGACAAAGGGCGATCGATCGAATTGGCGCAAGTGTTGAAAGCTATTTGCAAGTTGCAGAACGTGCAGTTGCAATTGGCGTAATGGTTGGGAAGTCAGGAAGACAAATTGAGGAAATATACATGAGTTAATTACCTCCCTAAGTTTATCAATAAAAATTGCACAATCGTGCCAATATAGATTTATACCATCGTCAACTTAATCATGCTTTTAACTGACATAGTAAATCTTTTAGGTAAACCCTACTTCCAAGCCTCCAACTGCCTCATTTATCAAATGGACTGCTTAGAAGCAATGTCAAAGCTCCCTGATGAATGCGTAAATCTCACTGTCACCAGTCCCCCCTATAACATTGGCAAAGAATACGAAAAAACACTACCACTTGATAAATATTTAAACTGGTGTGAAAGCTGGATAAGTGAAAATTATCGGCTAATCCTTCCTAACGGCGCTTTCTGGCTAAACTTGGGGTATCTATCAATTCCCAATCAAGCTAAAGCTATCCCAATTCCCTATCTACTTTGGGACAAAATTCCTTTTTACCTAATCCAAGAAGTTATTTGGCACTATGGCGCTGGGGTTGCTGGTAGTAAGTTCTTTTCACCGCGCAATGAAAAGTTTCTTTGGTATGTTAAAAACCATAAAGATTATACCTTTAACCTAGATGATGTGCGCGATCCAAATGTCAAGTATCCTAATCAAAAAAAGAATGGCAAAATTAAAGTCAATCCCCAAGGCAAAAATCCGACTGATGTTTGGGAATTCCCCAAAGTAACTTCTGGTAAAAATAGAGCATCAAAAGAGCGAACATCTCATCCCGCTCAATTTCCTAGTGCTGTCATACAGCGAATAATCAAAGCTTCGTCCAACCCAAATGAAATCATTTTAGACCCTTTTCTGGGTTCAGGAACTACGGCGGTTGTTGCCTTAGATTTGCAGCGCACTATTATCGGATTTGAGATTTGTCAGGAATACTGCGATTTAGCAGCCAACCGAATTGATGATTTTCTAAGACAAAAGCAGATTAGTGAAGCTCAATTATCTTTATTTTAAAGAGGGTAAATCTTGGTGAATAGGCAATTGCAGTAGCTTATATCGCTCTACATCAGGGCTTAATTTAGCTTGCTGACCAGTGGCCGCTGTTTGCCCTTGCCAATCTTCTCGATCTATCCATCCAAATCTAACTAAATTAATATTTAGAGTTTGTACGCCTTCCATTTTGGGATTGAATTTCTGGAAATTAACTACAAGGTAATAGCCGGACTTGTCTTTTTTCGGTTTTGCTCCTGTGGCGCTTTGTTGAGCATAACTGCGATTGCCGTAAGTGTTACGACTACTTGAAGAAGTTTTAATTTCAATTGAGAAGTCATTGTTCGGGATGTGAACAATATCTTTTTCGACGGCGCTGCGATCGCGCCGCCAAATTCCGGGGTATTTGCTGGCGAATTCTAATGGGATTAGTTCATGTAAAAAAAAGCCCATAATTTGGGGAGTTGGGAATAAATTTACTCCTATTCTGTAGCCTCTGCTGGTTATGCTGGATTGAAAAATTTCACTCCAAACTTGAATAACCACGTCATAAATTTCTTGTGGATCTAGTGGGTGTCAATCTATGAGTTCCCGTGTCTTTTTTGTCCAATCTTGGACAGGAAGCCCCGTATAGGGTGATTGCATTTACTCTATTTCCTGCAATAGTTCGCTGGGCGATACTCCTAGAGCTTTTGCTAACCGCAAAATGTTTAACAGGGCTATGTTCCTCTCACCCCGCTCAATACCACCAATGTAGTTGCGGTGCAGTCCGGCTAGTTCTGCTAACTTTTCTTGGGAAAAGCCCTTTGATGTCCTTAGCCTGCGAACTTGCTCTCCAAATTTTTTTAGGTCTGGATTTTCTGCCACATAAGCAAGATATCGGTGACTGTACTCCAAAATCTACACACTATGAGTGTGATTTAGGATTAAATAAAGCCAGCACGCTCATAGTCTGACCAAGCAGAATCAACTCTATGCCATCACTTTAATTGCTTTCATCGATACTTCGGGTAATTTAGGTCGTAATGAATAGATTTATGTCTAATGTTTCAAGTTATTGATATACCAGATAGTCCGATCGCCCTTCCCGCAATTTTGATGGATTGAGAAAAGGGCGTCAAGCGCAACTATCCCCGCAGGAATAGCCATTTCAAGCATTCGGATCGATTCCCAATTCCCGAAGTTTAGCTGCAAGTGCTTCGCTGCGCTGGCGTTCGGATTCTAATTGGGCGATCGCACTTTCGGCCCTTTCTCTTTCCTGTTCGGCCCTTTGCCTTTCTTGTTCCGCCCTTTGCCTTTCCTGTCCGGCCCTTTGTCGTTCCAATTCCGATTGTTCCGAGCTCCAAAGCAGCAAATTTCCCGCTGCATCCCACCACCGCAACCAGTGCATAGTTGTACCCAATCGCGTGCCGTACCAAATACCCAAAAACAAATTAATTGCTGGTATCCAGTAACGTCCCTCCGCTGTCGGCGACTGCAAAACATATTGATTTTGTTGCAGACAGCGCACTTCCAAATCGAGTGCGTAAGGGTCGAAAATAACGTAGGTAGGAACCTGCAAAATTTGCTCGTAGCAATACAGTTTGCCGTAGGGATATTTGGCGCGCACCGAATATTCCCCTGCGTCAGTTTCCGAGAGAAATTCCATCGCTATGGCAACTCGATCTCCCTCCAAAGACGGCGTGTAACTGCGGCGAATTACTCCTTCGGCTAGCGGCAATACTCGCGGCACGTACATCCAGTCTGGCGCTTTCACCACCGTCTTTTGATTCACCGTAGTAGCGATCGCAAAATTCGACGCAATTAACATTTCCGGTTGAATGCGATCGTTGCTACCGAGAGCATCCGTCAGTGCGGCCGCCAGCGGTGGCTGTTGAATATTTTCCACAGGATCGTCCGGTAATATAAAATCTGCTGGCAGTTTTTCCCAGGTAACAACTATTTCTTGTTTTGTGGGATTAATTTGGAGAACCATAGATTAGTTCCTAGCTGTTGCGATGGATATATTTTATCATAATTATTGATAATTAATACTTGGTATACCAGGACTTAGGCACTCCGCCAAAGAAACCGGGTTTTTTAGCTCATCTCCCGGCTACAGCGCGTCTTTTCGTAAAAAACCCGGTTTCTCACCATTGCGACCTATTTGATTTCGCAGCTATTAAGTATCAAGATTTGTTAAAAAATACAAGCCCGCAGTGACATAAATCAAAATTTTATCTAAAATCAAAAACAGCTAAATCCTGAAAGCAAAGGTAAGCAAATGTCTGAACTTAGACAAAATCTAATTACCAGAGATTGGGTAATCATCGCCACGGAACGGGCAAAAAGACCGGACGAATTCGCCAACAAGAAAAAGTTGATGGTAGCAGTTCCCCCGCACCGCGCCGATTGCCCGTTTTGCGTCGGAAATGAGGAAGACGGAACCTTAGAAACTTTCCGTTTGGGCGATCGCACGGCATGGAAAGTAAGGGCAATTGGTAACAAATATCCCGCCCTCTCCCCGACAGCAGAAAGGATCAGGATATCATCGGGAATTCACCGCATGATGTCGGGAATCGGCTTTCACGAAGTAATTGTCGAACACCCGCGACACGATTTGACGACTGCTTTGTTGACCGTGGAAGAAGTAACTGACATACTTTTAGTCTACCGTCACCGCTATTTAGAAATTAGAAAATATCCCCACGTTGAAACAATTGTGATCTTCAAAAATCACGGGAAAAGTGCCGGAACTTCTCTCGAACACCCTCACTCGCAGATAGCAGCGACGCCCGTTCCAGCCAATTTCGCAGCCGCATAGATGCAGCAGTTCGCTATTTTGATGATACGGGAGAATGTCTGTTTTGCAGGACTTTGGAAGATGAATTAGCGTCGGTGAAAGAGTGATTTTTGAAAGCGAATATTTTGTGGCTTTTATTCCTTATGCTGCACTTTCACCGTTTCATATTTGGATTTTTCCGCGCCGACATTCGTCTTCCTTTGATGATATTACTGATGCGGAAATTACGGATCTGGCTGATACTTTAAAAACGGTACTCGCTAAGCTTTATTACGGATTGAACGATCCAGATTATAACTATAGTATTCGATCGGTCCCGACGGCAGAACAAGCAACCAAATACTTTCACTGGTATATCGCAATTATTCCCAGAGTGAGCAAGCAGGCTGGGTTTGAGTTGGGTAGCGGGATGTTTATCAATACTGCTTTACCCGAAGAAAGTGCGGAGTTTTTGCGATCGACCGCAATTCCTGGCGATCGTAATTTGCGGCAAACCTAAAGTATAAAAGAATACAATGTATCAAGGAATATCCCAGACGAAGATGGGAGACAATTTAATGATTTTTAACCATCGGTTGAAATAGACAATTTCAATCTGCAACAACTTAATTTACACTCAAGATTTATTAACCTAGCAATACTTATCGATTTTACCAAACTCACAACAAACTTTCGACATACTCCCAGCAGTCATCGCTAAAATTAGCTCTCAACATATCTCTAATTTTAGTCTCTATCGACAATCTCGCCTCGGCAGAGTCCGCACTCTCGCCGATTTCGCAACTATCATCAGATAGATTTTGTTGAATGTGGGCGAGAGTATTGGCGAAATTAGCCAGAAAATAATGTTCGTCTACCCACGCTGTCGGATCCGGGATGGCTGGGCTTCCAAAAGCCCGATCGACTAAATCTTGTTTTGCAGAATCATCAGTCTGGTTTTTCATAGAACCCATTTACATAGAATTTGCAACCTATCCCAATCTTAAACTGAATTTTGAACGCTTGTGCGATCGCGATCGAGGAACCGCAGTGATAAATTTGTGTAATTTGTGCGATCGCGATCGAGGTTGTTTTGTCAATACGTGTTATCATGCCCTTTAAAACTCAGCGACGAAGAGCTTTCACCTCCGGTAAAACAGACTTGGGCACCATTCCGTGAACTCCTTTCTGCGGATTGTTGACAGCCTGCGTAATCCGAAAATTTACCGCTAACGAAGACAAAACATAAGCATCTTCTTCTTTGAAACCTGCAAAATGTTGCAGCCAATAAACCGTCTGTTTTACCGCCATCTCAAAGGCATCATCTAATGTTTGACCGAAACCCATAATTACAATATGAGTAGGCGTTTCAGCAAACGGAAATATTAGAAATAAATCCTTGCGTAAGATGATTTGAATAGTCCCATTCATCGAAGTTTCAATCGCAGTACCGTCAACTTCGCCGTCTCCCTGGGCCGAATGTCCGTCGCCGATTGACAGCAAACCGCCGCGCACCGAAACAGGTAAAAATAACCGCGTTCCCGGTTGCAGTTCCTGATTGTCCATATTGCCGCCGTAGCGTTGTGGAGGAATAGAAGAACGGTTGACTTGTGAATCAGCAACGCCGATAATTCCGAAGAAGGGATGCAGCGGAATCTTAGCGCCACTACCTGCGGGAAATTCCGCAAATTTTTGCTCTAAATCTAGGGGAATAAACCGCAATTTAGGTGCGGGAAAATACTCAGACAAAACTCCCCACCCCGCGCGAATTGCATTGAATCCTACTGGTAAACTCGGGTAAACTGCCTCGATGTGAATCTCTAAAACATCTCCGGGTTCGGCATTATTAACATAAATCGGGCCTGTTAGCAAGTGCGGGCCCGGGCCGACTTTGCGGTTGTCAGGTAAATTCTGACAGATATCTAAAAATTCCGGCGTCAAAAATTCCGGCGGGGCCTTGTCAGCAACATAATATCCTGAATAGGTTTCGATATCGATGCGATCGCCCGAATCGACAGTTAAAGCAGGTTCTAGCTTCGGAGAGAAACCGCCCAAGTGTACGGTTTTGCAGTTAGCTTTGAGAAGGTGACGGGTCATGTCTATTTGAAATTAAGGATGCTTTAATGGTATTAAGACTGTTATATCGCAAGTCTAAATCATTTTTGAAAAAGATTTTGTTTTGATGAACCGCAGAGGGCGCGGAGGGCGCTGACAAAGAGAATGGAGATAAATGGAGACACAAGAAAATGTAAAAAAGTGGTTGACGTTTGACATAAATAAACGTCCAAACCTGTCATGGAGATTGCTAAGTCTAGAATTTGAAATCGCTATTCTTGCTTCATACTAATGACTACTCACTACTGACTGCTGTTCACTAGCGGGGACAGCACTAATGACTAATGACTAATGACTAATGACTAATCACAATAACTTATGTTAACACCATTGCCAGATAAATTAGGAAGACCCCAAGGTTCTTCTCGCAACCTGTGGTTTTTTGCTGTTTTAATTTTGATTGTCCTATTCCTAGGTTTGATTATGCAGTCTTTCCTCAACAAACCCAAACTTTTAACCGATCCGTTTCTGCAACTCCCAACAACTAACTCGGTGCGAGTTGTTTGGTTTACTGAGTTTCCCGGTACTCGCAATATTGTTGCTTACGGCG
Source organism: Microcoleus sp. PH2017_12_PCY_D_A (assembly GCF_020738565.1). Lineage (NCBI taxonomy): Bacteria > Bacillati > Cyanobacteriota > Cyanophyceae > Oscillatoriales > Microcoleaceae > Microcoleus > Microcoleus sp. PH2017_12_PCY_D_A. The sequence continues at coordinate 19,249 of NZ_JAEQCI010000085.1, forward strand.
AAAATTTGAGTAAAATTGCGACTGCAAATACTACCAAGCTAAGCCGGACTCGCGAAGACAAAGACTCCAACATTTCCGATGAAATGAAACAGGGCATAATTGACAACAATCCAATTGTCCGTCACATCTGGCGCCACGAAGCAGAAGTTACTAATTTAATCCCCGGTGTTCGCATTCCTTATCTAGTGACTAGCGAAACGAAGAATGGTGAATCTGTTAGCAGCAAAGTTTTCAGTCTTTCTCCGACACCAGCAGCGGGAATTAAGCTAAAAATCCTGTTCACTTCCGACCATCAATTGATGCCAATGACAGCGGCTAATCTCCAGAAAGTTGCAGAAACAATTGATAAAGTTGATGCAGTTTTCATGGCTGGTGATTTAATTAATATAGCCGATCGCGCTTCCGAATGGTTCGACGACGACCGAGGCCGCGCTTTTTTCCCCAGTTTCCAAGGCCGCGCCTTCTCCGAAATCGACAAAAACGGCATCAAAACGGTGTACAGCGGTGGCGAACTGATCCAACACGCGCCTCTATTTCCGACGATTGGGAACCATGAGATTATGGGTAGGTTTTCAACTAGCAGCAGTCTCAACGACCAGTTTAATGATTCTTTCCCCCGCGCTGCTGTGGAAAAAATATATCCATACCTCACTAAAAAATATGGGATGAAAGACCAAGATGTTTTGTTAAAAAACAATAGTTTTAATAGCGATACTTACAACGAAATCTTTAGTTTACCCAGTGACAAAAATTATTATGCTGTGACTTTTGGAGACGTGCGGTTAGTGACATTGTATGTTACGAATATCTGGCGGACTCCCAATTTAGATCCGGGGGCGAAAGGCAGGTATCGGGAACGGGACGAAGATTTTGACCGTCCCGAAAAATGGGGATACGGGCAGCATATTTTTGAGCCAATTGTCAAGGGCAGCGCTCAATATGCTTGGCTGGAACAAGAGTTATATAGTGCGGAATTTCAGCAGGCTAAATATAAAATAGTGATGTTTCACCATCCACCGCATTCTCTGGGCGACAATATTGTACCTGCTTATACTGACCCCGTGCAAATAGTCGATCGCACTTCCGACGGCGAGATTAAGATGGTGCGTTACGAGTATCCGAAACAGCAAGATTATCTGATTCGCGATGTGGTGCCGCTGCTAGAAACAGCGGGCGTGCAGTTAGTTTTGTACGGACATTCGCATTTGTGGAATCGGTTTGTGAGTTCCAGCGGAATGCACTTTTTAGAGACTTCTAATGTGGGCAACAGTTACGGGGCGTTTGCGGGGAGAAAGCGCCGATTTGTGCCGCCGGGATATCAAGAGGATTACAGCGCCATTGGAGATCCGAACGGACTGGAACCTGTGATGCCAACAGTTGCACCTTTGTTGGGAAAAGATGGGCTGGCACTGCCGTATATTGATAGCAATGATATTACGGCTTTTAGTGTATTTGACACGGGGAATGGCACGGTTAGTAGCTATTATTTTGATACCAGGAAACCAAAGTCGGAAGTAGTAAAGTTTGATGAGTTTAAATTGAAAAAATCGTGATTTAGTGCAGTCATGTTTGTAGTCAGGACTTCAGTCCTCAGAAAATGCTGAGGACTGAAGTCCTCACTACAAACCAATTTAATTGTTGTAGTTATAACGGATTAAACCTTCTCTTTTGCAGGCGGAACCAAACCAGTTTTATTCAAGCCAGCATCAATATCCCTCAGCAATTTAAAATCGTCTTCCGGTAAAGAATTAACAACCGAGTGTTTTTCCAGAAATGAGAATGCTTGGCGAAATTCGCGGGGCTTGCAGTCGATCGCCCGATCGAAATGACAAGGTACAATCCGATCAAAGTCCCAACTCGCGACTTTATCCACCCAATCGAGAGTTTCCCTCGGCGCGCGGTTGAGAATCAGAGTCTGCAACACCGGCGCCACCAACAACCGCCCTCCATCCCGCAAAGCCTCGAACGATCGCACCCAATCAGTTTGCCACTTAAACGGATACAATCCAAAATAAGCTTTTCTCGATCGTTCTGGCGCTTTCAGGGCCCTAGCCAACACCCCCGACCACGGCGGCACATCCAACACGCTGGGGCGAAAATACATGGCAAATAAGGCGATTCTCTGCCACCCCTTGCGCCGATTTTCGTGGGTGTCTGCCACCACATCCGAGGCGCTGTCTTTGGCGTGAAACAGCAGCGGGTACGAGTCGAGTTGGAGAATCGCGGGCGGGTTTTCGGGAATCGAAACCACAGAATCTGTTAGCATTAGCGTGCGCGATCGCCTGTGAAATAACGCAACTTCCGCAAAAAAGCCTAAACCGAGGTCGATCGGGCCCAAGATTGCCCAATCAAACTCACCTGCAAGAGGCGTGTTGCTGCTGTCAGAGGGCAGTACAGACGTGCGTTTAGCCGGCAAACCCAGCCACGAGAGCGGCAAATTCAGCGGAAAACTCCACTGCTTGGGGGCGACAAACACCTGTGCTTGGGGAAAACACCTCGCAAACGGGCCGACAAATACCTTGTGTTCGATGCCCGAAACCGTTGTCAGCAGGATATACTTAACTTCGCCGTGTTCTGCGACTAACTCGTTTACCAAGCGGATGCACTCAGGAGTCGGCGCGACGGGGGCGTAGACGAGAAGGCCTTCGGATTCGAGTTTAATTACCGTCATCCGAATCGGCACAATTACGTAGAAAATGCCTTGCAGTTGGTCAAAAGTCCAGATTTTGTCCTTGACTATTTCCTTGCGGATTGTCCGCCGCCTGCTGTAGGGATACATTGGAACGATCGGCCAAAAGGGCCATGAATAGTCCCGATTGTCAATCTTTTCTGATGTTGATGTGCCTTCGCCGTCTGTCACTCCGCGACTCCTTGCCGATTTTTTGTACGTGCGTGCGATCGAACTTTTGTTATTTTATTTCAATCTCAGCGCCCAAGTGCGATCGAAAAAAAATATCACAGCCATCAACTGGGTTTCTAAATCGGAGATTATTGAACCGCGAAGACGCTAAGGACGCGAAGGAAGAGAAAAGAAGAAGACACAACAAAGAAATACTGCTAGGGGTGGGTTTAGGGAAGAATCTATGAAAGAAACCAGTTAATCGAGGCAAAACCCGCCCTCTTGTGCTGATACAATTATAGGCTGGCAAGAATTTCTCACCTTAGTAGATGGACGTAATACCAATTTAATGTGAAGTTGCACATATCTCCATCCCCCTCGCATCCCCCTCAATTCGGGGAGTAGGGGTTGACGAAAGAGAAGAATCTTGTCCCCCCCTTATCAAGGGGGGTTAGGGGGGATCCGAATTCGAGAGCAGCCTCATAAAAAATTGGTATAAAGCATCAGTCTCAACTAAAAGCTGAATTTGATTAAAAATCTGTTTGAGCTTAAGTTAACACTGATTGAGGGAAATAAACGCCACTGATCTGTCTGGCGGACAAGTAATATACGTTTACCTACTTTGCACAAAGAATTCTCCATCACAAATCTCAAATCAAAACTCCTAAATCGATATGACTCAAAACTACCGCATCACTCTTTTACCAGGAGACGGCATCGGCCCTGAAATTATCGCTGTGGCGGTAGATGTCCTGAAACTTGTCGGCAAACAATTGGACATCGGCTTTGAATTTCAAGAAGCTTTAATGGGCGGTGCCGCTATTGATGCCACAGGCAATCCGCTACCGGAAGAAACTTTGGAAAAATGCCGCAACAGCGATGCCATATTATTAGCAGCTATCGGCGGTTACAAGTGGGACAATTTGCCCCGCGAACAGCGCCCGGAAACTGGATTGTTAGGACTGCGCGCCGGATTGGGATTGTTTGCAAATTTGCGTCCTGCGACTATTTTACCGCAATTGGTTGATGCTTCTAGTTTGAAACGGGAAGTTGTCGAAGGGGTGGATATTATGGTCATCCGCGAACTCACTGGCGGCATTTATTTTGGCAAACCGAAAGGCATTTTTGAGACGGAAACCGGGGAAAAGCGCGGTGTGAATACGATGGCTTACACCGAGTCAGAAATTGACCGCATCGGGCGCGTGGCTTTTGAGACTGCCCGGAAGCGCGGAAAAAAGCTGTGTTCCGTTGATAAGGCGAATGTTTTGGATGTTTCGCAACTGTGGCGCGATCGCATAATTGCCCTTTCTTCAGAATACCCCGATGTGGAACTTTCTCACCTTTATGTTGACAACGCCGCCATGCAGTTAATTCGCTGGCCGAAACAGTTCGACACAATTGTCACGGGTAACTTATTCGGCGACATTCTTTCTGATGCGGCGGCGATGCTAACTGGTAGTATTGGAATGCTACCTTCTGCTAGTTTGGGTGCAAGCGGGCCTGGTGTTTTTGAACCAGTGCACGGTTCCGCACCCGATATCGCCGGACAAGATAAAGCTAATCCCATCGCCCAAGTTTTAAGCGCCGCAATGATGTTGCGCTACGCCTTAAATCAGCCGGAAGCTGCTAATAAAATTGAGCAAGCGGTTGTGGCAGTTTTGGATCGAGGTTATCGCACTGGTGATATCATGTCGGAAGGTATGAAACTTGTCGGTTGTCGGGCAATGGGCGATGCTTTAATTGAAGTTTTGCAAGGTTAATCTCGCTTGTCAGATGCGTCAGCAATTAGCCGATTCAGACAGAAAATCACGCTTTCAGGACTTAGCCAGAACCTAATTATGTAGGGTGCGTGCGCATTGCGCACCTTACTAATTATGTAGGGTGCGCATTGCGCACCTTACCGCTTAACTCGCAATGACAGGATTATGGGATTGCTTCGGGCCTCGCAAGTAGCAAGGTGCGCAGTGCACACCTACTAATTATGTAGGGTGCGCATTGCGAACCTTACCGCTTAACTCGCAATGACAGGATTATGGGATTGCTTCGGGCCTCGCAAGTAGTAAGGTGCGCAGTGCACACCCTACAATTAGAGTCTGTGCATAAGTGTTATATAAGAATATTTGTCAAATAATAGATTAGCTAAGTAAGGTGCGCACTGC
>NZ_JAEQCI010000086.1:0-22827 GCF_020738565.1 Microcoleus sp. PH2017_12_PCY_D_A
AAAGCCTCAAATGATTGCAGAGCAATTATTTGAGGTTTTGAGAATTCTGAATTCTTTTGAAATTAAATCCGATCGAATATCTGCGGAATGTGGGTTATATGCTCTTCATCCCGATTTTCCGGGATTAGCTGAGTCTGAGAGTCTACGTCAAGATCCGATACAGCGGGTTGAATTTTTAGAGAAACGCTTTGCAGAAGATATTGGTGATGCTCGATTCATTCCTTACCTTCAGTTACATGAATATGAGGCATATCTCTTTTCCGATCCAACGTGCTTTAAGTACCTTGATACTGGACGGACAAAAGAGATTAAAGTTCTCCAATCTATCGCAAATGAATATCAGACACCTGAGTTCATCAATGATGGGCTGCAAACAGCACCTAGCAAACGTATCATAACTCAGTTCCCTGATTGCGGAAAAGCGAAGTCTGTTTTTGGATCGCAGTTAGCTGAACAAATCAGAAGGCGGCTCAGATGATGGGGAAAGCTTATCGTCTGTATCCCGATGATTGTCAAATTTATCGGGGGTTGTGTGAGATTTTACCCGTTGCGAACTCTCCCCTAGCCCCTCTGCTGGGAGGCGAGGGGAATGTAGTTGAGGAGATGCTGAGGCGCTTTCCTGAACGTTGGAGTGTTTGGGCGATCGCGGGGCGGGTGTTGGTGGAATGCTTTAAAGAGATTGAACGAGGGTGTAGTGTTTCTGAGCAGGGGACGAAACTACAGCCTCAGTTAGCTGATGCTTGGTTTCGTCATGGGCGGGTGTTGGCTTTGGCTGGGAAGCATCGGGAAGCGGTGGAGGTGTTGGAGAAGGGATGGGACTTGTTACCAGATGGGGGTTATATCCAATCAGTCCCGGCGGCGGTGTGGTTGGGGGAGAGTTATCGGGTACTGCGGGATGTTGGGGCTAGTAAGTGGTGGGAAGCGGTTGTTGAGGGATGTCGGGAATTGAGGGAGTTTAATCCGGCTATGGCTGATTACTGGTTAGGGAGAGCTTTGGTGGGGTTGGGCGATCGGTTAGGGGCGAGACAAGCTTATGAGAGTGCTTTGAGTCAGCAGTTGTTGTATCCGGCTCGTGGGGAGGTTGAGAAGATTTTGAAGAGGTTGAAAGGTAAGGGGAGGAAGGGTTTTGGAGGTTGAGGATGGGTTTTGGGGGGAGAACATTTGCCTGTAACTCGAAAAATTCCCAAATTGGGGTTGGGAAACGTCTAATATATGTAAATCAAAAAACGAAGGAAAGAAAATCAGCCATGTCAACTCAAAAATCAGACATACTAATTGAAGAATTACCCATGCCAATGCAAGAGTCAGCCCAGATAGTTCAAGACCTTTTCTCTTTTAATGACCTCCCTTACGTGAATTCAAGCCCAGATAGCGTTAGGGGAAAATTTAAACAGATGTTTAATAATGTGCAGCCAGATGGGATTGCAGTAAATAGTGAGACTTATTTCAATGCAGTCAAACCAGCGATCACCGAGCAATATGGTCATCGTTGCTACAAAGTGCTTGGTGGGTTTAGTCGCGTAGAAAGGGACGGCAAACCTCCTGAACAAGCAATTGTAGGGACAAATTATGCATATAATTACAGTAACGAGGAGGCTACAATATCACTGGAAGTGAAAGGAGAATGGTCAGAGCAAACAAGCTGGTCATCTTCTACAACAACAGGACTGACAATATCATCGGAGTTTACTCTTGAGGGTGTGTTCAAGATGGGAACTTCGTTTTCTATAACAACAACAGTAGGAAGATCCGACTCGAAGAGCGTGACTAGAACAGTTACAGCTGGTGTGTCAGTGAAAGTTCCCCCAATGAGCAAGAAAAAATTAACAATGGTAGCGACGATGAAACAAGGGATAATGGACTTAGAGGCTCCCATAAGTGTACAAGGATCTTTCGGAGCAAATTTCCCAAAGCGAGTTAACGGTCATTATTTCTGGTTTGCGGATGCTCGCTCAGTCCTTAATTCTACAAGTGGTACGCTCAAGGCAACAGTCAAGCAAGTTGCGTATTTTGATACTCACACAGAAGTTGGTAAGGCGGAGCCAATATAACCCTATAGCTTTAGATATAAACCCAAAGAGTTGGGTGTGATCAATTTCTTTCTAGACCAACTCTATAACCATCCTATCTGATCTTGTAAGCAGAATTAGCCTTAATGTTTAATGTTGTTTGTGATTCATTTAGGATGGCTATATTTTAGGAACGGTTAATCTCAACACCAGAATTGTTCTGGAATCCTGCCGTTCTAGCATCCATTTTTTAATGTGTAACTATACCAGCGCGAAGCGCTATATATGTAAGAGCGAGTAGAACTATGAAAGTATTCAGAAATATTGCATTAATGGTGCTAATTGCCATTGGATGTTTGGCATTTACCTCATCACCTGCCCGAGCGTTTAACATCTATAACTACAGCTCGGTATCCGTTAAAGCCAAGGTACCAGATGGCGATTTTGTCCAAAATATTCCGTCTAACGACAACAGAGCATGTAACTGGTCAAATAAAGGCTGCAATCCGTCAGGTCAACGGGAGGCGATGTTACAGGTCTGGATTGAAACCGACAGGGATTTCCTCTGTATTCTTCCCTTGCAGGCTGGTGGGTATGCAACTATCGAAGAAGTGAAGAATTCGGGTGCAAACAGAAACGATTTGAAGTGTAAAACCCACTACTTCGGTCACAGTCGATACCCTGACCACACGCTCACGGCAAACACCCCTTATGGTGCTGGCGGGTTGTATCCTCGAAACATCCACTTTTTGGCTACTGCCGATCCGCAATACGATAATGGAAATAAATCCAAGAAGGAGGTAGCAGACAAGGTTTTACAGGAGATGAAAAGTCGCCTGAAAAGTACCAATGATATTCGCGGCATCATAGTTGCTGGTGACTTAACGCAAAATGCCAGAACGATCGATGAGTTTAAGTGGTACCAACAAAGCATTGAGGGACAAGCACGCTTTGTGTTCGATGGACTGGGCAACCACGATCTAGAAAGTACAGGTATCACTTCAAATCCGTCAGGAGTCATCAATGACATCAAAGCAAGAAAGCGCGGGACACGTCTTTCTGGTTGGTTGAATGAGCATTATTCATGGGACTGGGATGACGTACATTTTGTCCAACTTAATCTCTTTCCTAGCAATCAACCAGCGCCCCAATTTCCGAAGCTGAATCCTAATAATAGCCTGTCGTTTCTCGCTGAAGATCTACGAACCAAAGTTGGTTCATCCGGACGACCAGTAGTGCTTATTTCGCATTATGGATTTGATGGCTTTTCAACAGCGACATCTGGTGAAGTGTGGTGGACAGAACAACAAAGAAAAGACTTTTGGGACACAATTGCCCCTTACAAGGTCGTAGCAATTTTCTCAGGACACCTCCATCCTGCACCCCAAAGTAGTTGGGATTACCCATTTTATCGTCCTAGTGGCACATCGAATGGATCCTCTTATATTCCCGCATTCGTCGCTGGCGCAACTCGTGAGGGAGCATTTATCGATGTTCAAATTATTACAGATAAGCTTATTATCCAACGGATGGGTATTCAACCTGGTGAGACAACAGCTAAACTGTATGACAGGAAAGAAATTACTCTCCCCATAACAGATAACCAACAAAATCAAACGGCTGAATAAAGTGCGATCGCCCGATCTTGTAGGGTGCGTTACACTTCGTTAACGCACCATCGGTATTATTATCATTAAATTGGGTGGATTATGCTGTCGCTAACCCACCCTAATTTTTATTGCTATTACGGCTCTTGTCATGCGATCGCTGTTTGTTTGATTTATTTACGGGAGAGCGTAGGCGAAGCCCGTCGTAGACATCGCTTTTTTGTAAGGAGAAGTGCGATCGCGAAGCGCTGCTGCAAGCAGATCGCAATTTAAGTTTCTGGTTCATCACCTAAGAGTTGATCTATACTTTGAAGTGTTTGTTGAGAACAACGACGCACACGATGAATACGCACAATTCCTTGCTCTTGCTCAACTGTTTCACTAACAGTAAATAAAATATTGAATTGCTTTTTATAAAGAAGTTGGTGTACCTCTATTCCCATATACTCACTTTCGATAACATGAGCACAACGCCTGGGAAAGTTTTCCAGCGTCAACATAATTTCATAACATCCTCTTACCCAGCGATAAGCATTTTCCGGTGAATCTTCCTTGAGCAAAAGAAAAATACTTTCACTTATCAGCTACCGCAGTAGGAGATATTTCAATCTGGTAAGCCATATTTTTCCCGAAGTTCTGCGCTTGCTTTAGAGCTATCCCTTTCCCTTGCTCAAATTCTTCAATACTTCTGCGGATACCCACAATAGATTCCAGTAACTCAAGCCGATCGAGAAGTTGCTGGTAGCCTTCAGCATCTTGAACAACGGCAGTAGCTCTACCATTAACAGTTAGAACTATTGGTGCTTTAGTTTCTTTAAGTCTTGCCAGGAAAGCTTTTGCACCCCGCTGGAACTCTGAGAGAGGATAGATGTCACTCAGACTGAGCATAAGATTTTCATGAAATTATCAACTAATTTCATGCTAACAGTTGGCAATTGTTTTGTCTATTGGGCGATCGTCGGTGCGATGTCTGCGATGCCCTCTCGCTCTCTGAGCGATCGCCTTGATGATGGGAGATTGAGTGCGATCGCCCTTTGAGTCTTTAACCTTAATTGTTTTTGTTTCTATTTTTGCTAGAATAGAATAGAATAGAATACAATACGGTTCACTTAAGACCGCCATGAGGGTAAAACACTATGAAAAATAGATACTCTTGTTTGCTTTGTTCCTCGCAATGAAAATCTTAAGTGAACCGTATTGGAATAGAATAGTAATTAATCTCAAACCCACGGATCGAGCTTAAACTCTTCCGCTAAAAAATCAATAAAACTACTTATTTTTGCCGGATAAAACCGACTGCGACGATAGACTGCATGAATTGGCAAAGGAGTCGGCTGATAATCCTGCAACACAACCTTGAGTTCGCCCCGGTAAATCTCATCACCAAACATCCACACCGGAGCGACAGCAACGCCCAAACCCGATAACACTGCCGATCGAATAGCAACAGAACTATTAGTTTGAAAACGACCCCCAACCCGCACCTTAATAGTGCCATCTGTTCCTAGAAAATGCCACTCGTTGCCCGTTGCCAAAGGGGTATAGAGAATACAATCATGATCCACTAAATCATCCGGTGTTTGAGGTTCTCCCGCTTGCTCAAAATAGCCTGTGGTGGCCACTGTGACGCGGCGGGTGGTGCCGATCCGATGGCTAATTAAGGAACTATCCAAATGATTGCCAATGCGGATTAAAAGGTCTAAACCATTCTCTACAATGTCCACAAAATAATCCGCCATCATCAGATCGATTTTGACATCGGGATAGCGTTTCATAAAAGCTTTTAAACGGGGGACAATCTGCATTTCCCCAAACAGCACGGGACAGCCCAATCGCAAAATACCTGTTGCTCGTTCTTTTCCTGTTAAACTTGCCTCCGCTTCGGCGACGGTTTCCAAAATTTGCTGACAGTATTGATAGTATCTTTTCCCCTCCTCAGTCAAACTCAAATTGGTAGTTGAACGAGTGATTAGTTGTACCCCCAGATATTTTTCCAGAGCGGCGATTTGCTTGCTAATTGTCGGTTGCGTCGTCTGTTGTTCCCGCGCTACGGCCGAAAAACTCTTCATTTCGATCGCCCGAACGAAAGTCTGCATACAGGCAATTCGATCCATACAGTACCTATTCCAAAATGGCATATAACATATTCTATTATGCCTCCTTCTCAAAAAAATTGAAATAGATGATGATGTTCGCATCAACCATTCTCACCAAAAAACGAAGATGTTAAAACTCAAATCCCTCAGTCCTCTGTTCGCCACCCTCGCTATTGCTAGCGCTATCAGTGCGGGAGATGTAGCTGTACATAGCTTTTTGCCAAAATTCCAAAATACGGCGATCGCCGCCCCGGAAATGACGGTTCAGCAAAAAATCGATATTATTAGTAAAAGTAAAGGACAAGTTGGTAGTGGCGACCAATTGCGACGATTTTTCTATGGTGATTTATTACCATTAGGAGTACAACCCGGTGGAGCAGGTATGGTGGTCAATCTCTACAACAAGGCCAACAATGTTACCTTCTCTTACTGTGCCACCTACGATGTTGTTGTCGCTGTGAAACAAGGCAGAGTTGCGAGTTTTCCCGCCGCTGAAGTCAAGTAATTTGCCTGTTCCCTTGCTGATGCTAAGTAAGGGAAAATTCCAGATATATATAGTTGAATGGATAATATTTAACATGGAACTTCAAGACATCTTGGCATTGTTACATCCGGCGATCGCCATTATTGTGGTTTTTCCCTTAATCGGCATTGTAGTGAATCGCGCCCTACTCACCCGTCAACGCCGTCTGCAAGTTGCTGGTGGCGAAAAAAGTAAAATTCCGCCAGTGGTAGGTTCCGAGCACGTAGCGATCGGTAGTTGGCTGAGCGGCTCCGTGGTAGGGGTTGCCCTACTGGGAATGGCCTATCCCATCTTCTCAAAAATGCTCAGTAACGACACCCTTACTAAAGAACCATTTCGAGTCTTTTTTGCGATCGCCATTTTCCTGTTAAGCATTGCTTCTTTCACGCTACTATTTAAGGCAAAAGTTAAACTGTGGCGAGGCATTTTTGCCACTTTAACTGGCATGGGATTGATTATTTTAGGGTGTCAGCCAGAAAATTATCGTCAAGATAATGAATGGTTTGTTTCCCATTTTTACTACGGTATTACAGCCGCTTTATTGATGATTTTTTCAGTGGCGATCGTCCAAGATATTTATCAGGATAGACAAAATCGCTGGCGCACCGTTCATATCATTCTCAATTGTTTTGCTCTGCTGCTATTTATCGGTGAGGGAATGACTGGTGCCAAGGCTTTATTAGAGATTCCCCTCCATTGGCAATCACAATATATTTATCAATGTGATTTTACTAACAAAACCTGTCCTCAACCCAAATAAAACGGTAAATTTCAAATGATTAATTCTAGACTTTTTGCCCTAGAAGCTCATGTTCATTTCTCTGAGCAAGTCGCTACGGTGACAGAAATTATTGAGACGGAAAATTCTAGCATCGCTATTTGGGGAGTCAGGCCTGGTCAAATTGTGCAAGCTCATTTGCACCCGGATGGACAAGATACTTGGGTGATGCTCCGGGGCACTTTGACATATTATTTAGGCAACGGTCAAAGCCAAATCTTGAATGCTGGTGAAGTTGCTATTGCAGAAAAAAATCAGATTCATGGGGCAGTGAATGACCATAGTGAAGATGCTCTGTTTGTCTCCATTTATTCTGCTCCCCAAATTGGTTACGAACAGGCATCACCTTAAGCTAACTTGTCTGTTAACAAAATCTCATAAAATCCCAGTCTTCTTATGATGAATTAACATTTTTGCTAATTACATCAAGTCCGCTCGATTACCAGTAATAAAAAAGGTTTGTAGTGCGGACTAAAGTCCGCTCTATGTTGCGGACTAAAGTCCGCACTACGAACCGATATTATTGGCTTAATTAAATTACGGAAGATAACCATATAAAATTATGAATATTGTTAATGGAGTTTCTAAGATTTTAATGCGACTTCCCAGCAACATATATCTTGGAATTGCTGTTTTGATTTTTGCAAGTTCTAATTCCTTAACTCGTAAAATCGTTGAGATTGGACAAGCTCATGCTATGAATGGTAGAAATCCTATCTCACTCTGCAATGTCTTATTTGTGGGCAATATCTGTGCTTTGGGGTTAATGACTCTAATTTTTCATCAAGATTGGCAACCGCAGACTCTGAAAGCTTTGACTGGTAAAGATTGGATTAGTTTAACCATTACAGGTATTTTATCGGGGGCGATCGCACCAGCGTTAGTTTTTAGTGCCCTGGGACAGACAAATGTTACCAATATCGTTTTAATTGGGCGCCTCGAACCAATTTTAACCCTGATATTGGGTGTTTGGCTGTTGGATGTGCGGGTAAATTTTTGGGCAGGTGCTGGCAATGTGATTTCCTTAGCCGGGGTGATAGTGACTGCTGTTTTAGGGAGTTCAGGCCAAAGGATGACGATGGCTGGATTTCAAATTGGAACAGGAGAACTTTCTGTAGCGATCGCCGCTATCATTGGTGCGATTTCGGCTGTTGTTGGTAAACTGCAATTACAATCAATTCCCTTGGGAATTTTTAGTATTTATCGCAATATTCTAGGGACGGTATTTTTTTTCATATTAGCTAATTTCCTGTACGGGCCAAACCATTTTGCTGAAGTTTTATCTCCTTTTCTTTGGCAATGGATGATCGTCTATGCGGCGATTATTGTCGTCACGGGTAAATTATGTTGGTTGACTGGTTTGAAAAATGCGACTTCAACGGAACTAAATTTAGCCAATTTAGTGAACCCGATTGCAGCTATAGTGATGGCTTATTTAATTTTAGGGGAAGCTCCTACTTTAGCTCAATATTTAGGGGGAAGTTTATTTTTGATCGGAATTATCTTCGGTTTGATTGGCTACCGATATGAGGCTAAAGTAAATCGAGAATTAGTTAAACCCAGTCCTCGCGATGCAATGGAAATGCCGATCGGTTTCCGGGGAGTTTAATATTTTTATCGGCATTTTTAAGTAGCCCAAAGGCTAATAAACTCACTCCTAGACGCATTTCTGGCCAAAGAAACCGGGTTTTTTACCTAATCTGATGGCTCCAGCCAAAGATTTTAGCAAAAAAACCCGGTTTCTGACCTCTTTCGATTTTTGATTAAAGAATTGGAGATGACTGGCTGGATCGGGATTTGGATCTGAGGTACATTGGCATTTTTTATTAAATGGGTATCAATACTCAATAGTTCAAAATATCAGTGGCTCGCCCTTCAATTCGGTAGGAGCTCTTCTTGTCTGTAGCCCGATCGCTCTTGAGAGAGAGTGCGATGCTTTTTGGTTGGGCGATCGCCCGCGTTGTACTATACTGTCCTCTGTCCGAGACGACTAAAACCCAGAAAGGGTATATCATAACCTTAACCGGATCATTTCTTCCCCAAGGATATGTTCTACTGCTCGAATCCAAGGTGCTCTAATCCTTTCAATCCCGACAAATCTAAATTTTGTCAAACTTGCGGCCAGCCCGACCTCACGCCTCTATTCAGGAACCGCTACCGCGTGATTCGAATGTTGGGCGAGGGGGGATTTGGCAGAACTTATGAAGCGGTAGATATCGATCGCATGGACGATCCGTGCGTCATCAAGCAGTTTATGCCCCAAGTTCAGGGAACATCAGCACTTCAAAAGGCTACAGAACTGTTTAAGCAAGAAGCTAAACGACTTTACGAACTCGGCGAACATCCCCAAATTCCTAGATTAATTGCTTATTTTGAACAAGACAAGCGACTTTATTTAGTACAAGAATTGATTGAGGGGCAAAATTTACTGGCTGAATTAACTCAGCAGGGAGTTTTTAGCGAAGAAAAAATTTGGCAGTTGCTGGCAGATATTTTGCCGATTCTGAAATTTGTGCACGATCGCAATGTCATTCACCGAGACATCAAACTTGAGAATATCATCCGCCGCCGCACCTCCCCCAATCCATCTTTAAATGCAGCAAATTTTAGCAATTCCGCTTTTCGCAGGGGAGCGCGCCGAGAGTTAGTTTTAATTGATTTCGGCGTTTCCAAACAAGTGACGGGTTCGCTGATGAGCAAAGTAGGTACGACGGTAGGAACGCCCGGATATTCGCCAGTCGAACAAATGCGAGGTCAAGTTTTCCCCGGAAGCGATTTGTACAGTTTGGGGATAACTTGCCTGAGGCTGCTAACTCAATGTTTGCCAAAAGTTGACGGTTCCGATGACCTTTACGATCCGATAAATGGCGGATGGATTTGGAGAGAAAGGTTGCCCGCCGGTACAAAAATCAGCAGCGAGCTGGCAACAATTTTAGATAAATTAATTCAAGATTATCTCAAAAATAGATATCAATCTGCTGATGAAGTCATCAAAGCTTTAAATCTCTATTCTTTACCTCCCCAACCCCATTTTGTCAAGGCGGGACAACTTACTTTAAATTCTGCTCAGACCAAGGCTGCCCTACCTCCCCTCAATGCTTATCTAACCGAGGGAGGAAAACTTGCTATCAATACCCCGCTCAATCACAGCGCGCAAATCAATAGCAATATCTCTGTGAATTCAAGGGTAAAATCTAACACAAATCCGCCTCCTAACCAGGTAACGCCAAAGATTGCTGCTGTCAAAAGCAGTTTTGAATTTCAGGTGGTGACAGTAGACAATCGCGGGCAGCAAACTCATGTTAAAAGTGGCAAAGCGCATTTTTTTGAAGAACATCTCGGCCGCAGTACAGTCATGGAAATGGTATCTGTTCCTGGCGGTACTTTCCTGATGGGTACTCCAAAAGATCGGGGTGACAGCGACGAAAAACCGCAGCACTCAGTAACTTTAGCACCTTTTTATATTGGCAAATTTCCCGTCACTCAGGGACAGTGGACAGCGGTTGCAGCGATGCCGGAAATTAAAATATATCTCAATCCCGATGCTGCCCGTTTTAAAGGTGTAAATCGACCGATAGAAAATATATCTTGGTATGAAGCGATGGAGTTTTGTGCTAGACTTTCTCGCAAAACTGGTAAGCTTTATCGCTTGCCTAGCGAGGCCCAATGGGAATATGCTTGTCGGGGGGAAACTTCGGGGCCGTTTCACTTTGGGGAAACGATTACTAGCGAGTTAGCAAATTACAACGGAAATTCTAATTACGCTGATGCACCGAAGGGAGTTTATCGCTTTCAAACTACAGATGTTGGTAGTTTTAAACCGAATGCTTTCGGATTGTACGATTTCCACGGAAATGTGTGGGAATGGTGCGCGGATGCTTGGCACAGTAATTACAACGGTGCGCCTGTTGATGGCAGTGTTTGGGAGTCTGGCGGCGACTTTTCGCTGAGGTTGTTGCGGGGGGGTTCTTGGAACGATCATCC
Organism: Microcoleus sp. PH2017_12_PCY_D_A; assembly: GCF_020738565.1. Classification (NCBI taxonomy): domain Bacteria; kingdom Bacillati; phylum Cyanobacteriota; class Cyanophyceae; order Oscillatoriales; family Microcoleaceae; genus Microcoleus; species Microcoleus sp. PH2017_12_PCY_D_A. Next base: position 10,998 of record NZ_JAEQCI010000086.1, read on the forward strand.
TCCGAATTGTCGCAGCGCGTGCCGCCTTAGATATCAGCCGGATTGCAAGGCTAGTATTGTGGGTTTTCGTGTGGTTGTTTCTGTTGTTTGATAAGAAGAAGGAAGAAGTTCGGCAACGGATGCAAGTAACGGATGTAACGGATGTAATGGATAGAAGCAAGAGGGAAGAGAGAAGTTCGGCAACGGATGCAAGTAACGGATGTAACGGATGTAACGGATTTCATGAAGAAGTAAGAAGGAAGAAGGAAGAAGACATACGCAGGAAGCTTTTTACAGAGGCATATTTTACGCTTAATTAGTCATCAAAATGGGAGGACTAAAGTCCGAACGATCAAACCAATTATAAAACAGGTTCGTAGTGAGGACTTTAGTCCGCATAAATCCCAGGACTAAAGTCCGAACGATCAAACAGCAGTTTTTACCTTAAGTAGCCTTCTTCTGAGGAGCCTTCATGCGTTCTACACTCATCGCAGCCACGCTCAATGTCACGACAGCCATGCCGAGAATTGCTACAGGCTGCAACTTCTCATTGATAATTATAAACCCGAAGAGTGCGGTCATCGCCGGCCCCAAGGTGCCAATTACTGACGCTAAGGCCGCCCCCGCGAACCGGATGGCAAAATTGTTCAAAAGATAGCTAAAGAGTGTCAGTACCCCTAAAACAACGCCTCCTACAATCAAACCAGGCCAAACATTTGGGTCGATTTTAGGAGCCAGGTTCTCTGACAGTGGCACCCACAAACTGAGGGCGGAAAATACAAAAATCGCGCCGAAATTAACTAAGCTAAAAGGAATCGGGTGCAGTTTGCCGGCAGCCATTTGCGTCAGCAATACGTAACCTGCAAAGGTAATCCCAGAAGCCAGTGCAGCGGCGACTCCTACCTCGACATTGCCACCGCCGGGAGCTGGCGCTGCAAAACTCGGCGATCCAACTAAAATCAGACCTGCGGTAATGCCGAACATCGCCAAAAAGCCGATCGTACTCGGACGAGCGCCAAACAAGAACCAAGAACCCAGTACGGTGACGATCGGGTAAATAAAGAAAATTGTAATAGCAATCCCCGCCGGAATATTGCCGATCGCCAAATAAATCAAAACCTGAGACAAAAACAGAAAAAATGCGCTTCCTAAAACCTTGCCCCACAAAGATAGATCGCGCGAGTAGAAAAACCGTTTAAGATCTTTCCAGACATTCGGATACAGAAATGTTGCCAATATTGGCATCAAAGCCATCACCACGATCAGCCGCATCAACAAAATCAATAGAGAATTTCCAAAACCCCGAGTCACCACCCCATCAAGCTCAAACACGCCAAAAATCATCCGAGGATTTCTGCTTTTAATTAGAATTCTCAAACAAACATTAAACAGCGACAATACCACCGCCGAAGACAAAGCCAGAATCAAACCTGCTTGCACTTGAGAAGTGGCTGTTGCGACTGCCGTAGGTGCTGCTGAAGGCTGTGGAACGGCTTGCCGCGGCCCATCCGCAGGTGTTGGCGGCAAAACTTGCGGGCGGATAGAATTAACCGAATTAGTTGCTTCCTCGGCATAGGAATCTTGAGCATCGAAAGGATTGTCAAGATATTCTTCTTCTGCGAGTTCTTTCCGAATGCGGTTGACGAGATTTTGTAGCAGTTCTTCCCCTTGGAGTTCGAGGGTTTTCATGTTGTTGAGCCGCATGGATAGCTCGCTTTCATAGCTGCTCAAATCTTGTTCTAGCATCTGGAAACTGCGATCGATCCGGTCATCCAGGGCCGCCAATAACTCCGAGGCCCGCTCGTCATAGTTGCTCGGGGGCATGGGTATGGGGAATTCGCCGCTGGGAATTGGGCTGCTGAGAGAATGGCCCGAGTTAGCGCTGAGTTCGTTGAACCGCTGCACCAACAAATCCTGCAAATTGTGAGCCAAAACTTGAGCCAACTGCTTCAGCCACAATTGCTGCTGCTGAATGTATCGCCCAGATAGAGATTCCATTTGCTGGGACTGCAATTTGCGATATTGCTCCCGGAGGCCTTCAATATCTTCAATCAGGTGATTTTTTTCAGTTTGCAGCCGAGTAATGTCCTGGTTTAACTGACCTTTGACATTTTCATGCAAAGCGTCCAGTTCCTGCATCACTGAGTTTAGGACTTCTTCTGCTGATTGTGCATCCCCTGCGTCGCCTTTTTGCGAGTATCTGTTCCGGTTCGCCATTAGCCTATAACCTCTAATTTAAACTGCACGTTCACTGTTCTTAAGTAATTGGGCTGCATCATGTCGCAAGTTCTAGTAAGTTGCTCTCAAAGATTGGGGGTACTGTTGAATCTATAGTAGTCGCTAAGGTAGAAATGTGAGAAAATTGCGATCGCCCGAAGAACACTTTGTGCAACTAGAAATCATACTACAGCGTCACGCTGAAGCACTCGAAGCCGAAGTCCGAGCTTTGCAAGCAGCCGACGAAACCGCCCAGTGGCCCCCTGACTGGAAGCGTTGCTATAATTGGCGTTTCGCTCAAATTTTCGCGTCTGTGAAGATTTTTCGCAACTGGGGTGCGGATGCTGCGGCTTGGAAGCTTTTGCCGCTGCGAGAATATCCCAGTCGATGCAATCAGAAGGATTAGTCATCCCGATTTTTTGACATACCTCCTCGTCCTTTCATGAGCGAGGATTCCTTGACACTTCGCTGAGATGTGCTGGCGAACCAGTCTTACCCTCTCTCCATGTCCGTTTAGAGTCTCCCAATGCCCTAGGTTGACTTTTCTATTTTGTTGTTTTACAAGCTAAAAACTTGCTTTTGCTTCCAGGTTGGATTTTCCATTGCCTTGGAGCTTCCCCTATTTCTGATCGCAACTCTGACAGGACTTTCAACCTTGTTGTTTATTTCGGAGTATCTTAAATCCGGGCGGGTCAGTGACCATTTATATTTTAGCGCAAAGCCGTGCTAGAAGCACGGGGTTTTAGACCCATTTCTTTGATAAAAAGCGTTTTTCTAGGAGTGCGATCGTCCCGCTCGCTTGCGTATCTAGCGAGCAAGATGCTCGCACTCCTATGAAAGCTCTGATTGGGATGTTCCCGTGTCATCTGCGTTTAACTACAATCTCAAATCTAAAATCCATTGGGCGATGCTGAAAATGCTAGCACCCAAACCGGCGGCGATCGGGATTGTCACCACCCAAGCCGAAGCAATTGACTGCAAAGTTTGCCAGCGTACCGATTTCCAACCTTTAATCAGCCCGACTCCCACAACTGCACCGACTAAAGCGTGGGATGTGGAAACCGGCAAACCCAAACGGGATGCTAATAATACTGTGGTAGCGGTGGCTAATTCCGCGCAAAATCCGCCGCTGGGTTGCAGTTGGATGATGTTTTCGCCGACTGTGGCGATGACATTTTTGCCCCAGATAGCTAAACCGATGACGATTCCTGTACCTCCGAGGACTAAAATCCACAGGGGAACGCTGAAATCCTCTAGGGGAAGGGAACCTGTGCGCTGGATGTAGGCGATCGCAGCTAAAGGCGCAACTGCATTCCCTACATCGTTGGAACCGTGTGCAAAGGCCACAAAACAAGCACTGAGCACTTGAAATCTCGCCATTTGTTGCTCGATCCGAGAGTGGGAGAGTTTGGGAGATGGGGAAATATTCACCCTTGACTTGTTCTTGTTTCTATCCTTTACATCCGTTACATCCGTTACAAAAGAAGCGGACGTACCTTCCTTCTCTAATTTTTTCCAACTATTGAGGGAAAGCCCGATCGCCCCAATACTGCCGATAGCAATGACAATATCGTGAATTGGCAGATTCCAGCCAAATCGATCGCGCGCGAAGTCGATCGCCCCTGTCTGCACGAAAGCCACATCCACAACAGACGGCAATACAATTATCCCAAATACGCTCAGCAGCGCTGCACTCAGCCAAGGTATCCACTCGCGCAGTTGAAATAGAGGATCGGGGCGATCGAGAATCCAATACTTCACCGCACTATAAAATAGTGCGGCTAAAGCACCGCTAGCAAAAGGTGTCGCCACCCAAGTTAACGAAATCCTGCCGATAATCGGCCAATCAACCGCATGAATTCCGGCTGCTACCCAGCTAAAACCTGCGATCGCACCCACCACCGCATGAGATGAAGAAACCGGCAAACCTCGACTGGTAGCGATTTGCAGCCACAAGCCGCAAGCAGCTAGCACTGACACCATCCCGATTAAAAATACTTGCGGTTTGTGGGCGAACACTTCTGCATTCACAACTCCTGTAGCCAGAGTTTCGGAAACTCCTTGTCCGAACAGCACGGCGCCGGCAAACTCCAGTATGCCTGCAACAATGATTGCTTGCCGCAGCGTGAGCGCCTTCGAGCCTACCGATGTTCCCATGGAGTTCGCGACATCGTTGGCCCCCAAGTTGGCGGCGACGTACAAAGCTAGTGCTGCGATCGCCCCGAGTTGCAGAAATACGACCAAGGAGGTATTTAACATAGAAGTTTTTTGACATAAATCTGGCAGTTGGATATATGATAAGGGATTGTGAGTTTTGGAAAATCCCATGAAAGGCGCAGAAATAATCCGCTCGATCGAGACGGAAGAAATAAATAGAGTCAAGGTAGAACTAAATAAACAGCTCCCCGAAATTTACGTAGGCGACACCGTGCGCGTCGGCGTGAAAATTAAAGAGGGTTCCAAAGAACGGGTTCAGCCCTACGAAGGCACTGTGATTGCGATGCGTAACGGCGGCATTAATGAAACAATCACCGTGCGCCGCGTGTTTCAGGGCGTCGGCGTGGAACGGGTGTTTTTGATTCACTCTCCCCGCATCGCTACCGTCCAAGTCATGCGCCGCGGTAAAGTCCGCAGAGCCAAACTTTACTACCTGCGCGATCGCGTGGGCAAAGCTACTCGCGTCAAACAGCGGTTCGATCGCTCCCTGTAGGAATGCACCCAGCTTCCTCTTGGAGAGACAGAAAATGGGAAATTGAAAAAATTAAAAAAAAGTTTCCCATTTCCGAGCGCACTGTGTTAAAATAGAAATCTAGAGGTTAAGCAAATTTCAGCAACCTCACCTGTGCGCTCTTAGTTCAGTTGGTAGAACGCAGGTCTCCAAAACCTGATGTCGGGGGTTCAAGTCCTCCAGGGCGCGCTGAATCACCAAAATTTTAATTCTGCCCGAAAGCGCCCGGATAATTGGCTGGAAACAGCCGAAACCGCAGACTTTCGGGTAGAATTAATTTTTGTGGGCGGTTCGCAACAAAGGCCATCAACAAATGCTCGGTGTTGTTTCTCGATCGCCTTTGAGGGCGATCGGCACATACACCGTTAGATGGGTTGAGCTTGTAAAAAAGTGCTGGCTTTCGATTTGAGATTTTGGACTTGGGCGTAAGTGGTTAGTGTCAAAAAATCAAAGAGCCGCGAGCCACTCACAAAATCTAAAATCTAAAATCTAAAATCTGAAATCGCAAGGGGGATTAGATCGTGGCGAAAAAAGACGAAGCTCAAGAAACTCAAGAAATGACTGCGCCTGGGTTCGATCCTGCGGGTTTTTTTAAGGAAACTAGAGAAGAACTCGACAAAGTGGTCTGGCCGAGCCGCCAGCAGCTAATTAGCGAGTCTTTGGCCGTGCTTTTGATGGTAATCCTCTCAGCCAGCCTGATCTATTTGGTGGATAACTTCTTTAACTGGGGCGCAGGAAAGGTGTTTGGGCCATGACTTTTGCATCAGAAGAATCTGATTATTCCACAGAAGCGACGGGACAGGCAGCATCGCCAGATGTGCCGGAGATTCAGGCTCGCTGGTATGCTGTTCAAGTTGCCTCTGGCTGCGAGAAGCGGGTGAAGGCAAACTTGGATCAGCGGATTCAAACTTTGGATGTTGCCGATCGTATCGTTCAAGTAGAAATTCCGCAAACACCGGCGATCAAAGTCGGCAAAGACGGTTCCCGGCGGCAGTCAGATGAGAAAATCTTCCCCGGTTACGTACTCATCCGCATGTTTATGGACGAGGATACGTGGCAGGTGATCAAAAATACCCCGAATGTAATTAATTTTGTCGGGGCAGAGCAAAAACGCCGCTACGGGCGCGGCAGGGGTCACGTCAAACCGCTACCTCTGAGTCATTCGGAAGTAGAACGGATCTTCAGAAACGCTCAGGAATCAGAACCGGTTGTCAAAGTATCGATGGCGACAGGAGACCACGTTGTGGTACTTTCCGGGCCGTTTAAGGATTTTGAAGGTGATGTGATTGAAGTTAGCCCGGAACGGAACAAGCTCAAAGTTTTACTCTCGATTTTTGGGCGCGATACGCCTGTAGAATTAGAGTTCAATCAGGTTCAGAAACAGAACTAACTAATGGCAAAGAAAGTTGTTGCAGTAATTAAGTTGGCGATTACAGCGGGAAAAGCCAACCCAGCTCCTCCGATCGGCCCGGCGTTGGGTCAGCACGGCGTCAATATCATGATGTTTTGCAAGGAGTACAATGCTAGAACCGCAGACCAAGCAGGTCTCGTGGTTCCGGTAGAAATTTCGGTTTTTGAAGACCGCAGTTTTACGTTTATTCTCAAAACCCCCCCGGCTTCGGTTTTGATTCAAAAAGCTGCTGGCATTGCTAAGGGTTCGGGTGAACCTAATCGCAAGCAAGTAGGGAAAATTACACAGGCTCAGTTGCGAGAAATCGCTGAAACTAAGATGCCTGACCTTAATGCTAATGATGTTGAAGCTGCTATGAAAATTGTAGCGGGAACAGCTAAAAACATGGGCGTGGCGATCGCGGATTGAAGGAAGTTCGGCAACGGATTTTGTAACGGATTTAACGGATAGAAAGCCCTTCGGCGAAGCTGAGCCGGTAAAAAAAAGGAAGAAGGAAAAGGGAAAAGTTTTTTCTCATTCGCAATTCTTACTTGTCAATCTGAAATCCTAAATTGCTAATCCAAAATTCCTGAATTTAATCGAAAATCCAAAATCGAAAATCGAAAATCGGTTCAGGGGGAGAAGCAAAGCTTCGCTAGTAACCGAAAAGTTGTAGATTTTAAGATTGTCCGATCGGTTCAATCTAAAATCTAAAGTCTAAAATCTAAAATCGACTGACCCCAGAGATAACAATGGCAAAGAAAGTATCGCGAAGACTGCAAGAACTTCAAAAAAAAGTTGAAGAGAGACCTTACCTACCGCTGGAAGCTCTGCAACTTTTGAAAGAAACAGCAACGGCCAAGTTTGGCGAATCTGCTGAAGCTCACATCCGTTTGGGAATTGACCCGAAATATACTGACCAACAGTTGCGGACAACTGTATCGCTGCCAAAAGGCACTGGTCAAGTAGTCAGAATTGCGGTGATTGCTAAGGGCGAAAAAGTTAAAGAAGCTCTGAATGCCGGCGCGGATATTGCTGGTTCTGAAGAGTTGATCGAAGAAATTCAAAAGGGCATGATGGACTTTGATTGTCTGATTGCTACTCCAGATGTGATGCCTTTGGTGGCAAAATTGGGTCGGTTGTTGGGCCCGCGCGGCTTGATGCCTTCTCCAAAAGGCGGTACGGTGACGGCTGACGTTGCTCAGGCGATTAACGAATTCAAAGGTGGTAAACTAGAATTCCGTGCCGATCGCACAGGCATCGTTCATGTTATGTTTGGCAAGGCAGCTTTCTCAGCGGAAGATTTGTTGGTCAACCTTCATGCTTTGCAAGAAACTGTTGACCGCAACCGTCCTTCGGGCGCTAAAGGTCGCTACTGGCGCAGTTTGTACGTATCCGCAACCATGGGCCCGTCGATCGAAGTCGATATCAGTGCTCTGCGCGATACCAAACTTGATGCTGCTTAGAAAGTATTGAGCATTCGGCAGAAGGTAAAAGACAGCTTCGGCTGTCTGTGTAAATCTCTTAGGAGATTTGCTTCCTACCCTTGCTATTGTCTGCCGGATGGTGATAGCCTAATCAAAAATCAATAAGCTGAAGACCGCAGGTGCCGAGTGCTTAATTTCCTGCCGAGGCTGAAGAAATAAAAACTCAAGAAAATAAATTAAAAAGTTCTATCTTTTAATTCCTAATTCTTAATTTTTAATTCTCTGCCCCGGCTATAAGGTTGGGGTTTTTGATTGGCAGTTTGAGATCCTAAAAGGAGGTGAAATTAGTATGGGCAAAAGTTTAGCAGTAAAGAATGAGATTATTGCAGACCTCAAGCAAACCTTGAGCGAATCTCAATTGGTAATCGCGATCGACTACAGAGGCTTAACTGTTGCTGAAATCACAGATTTGCGGCGGCGTTTGCGTCCGAAAGGCAGCAGTTGCCAAGTGGCAAAAAATACGCTAATGCGGATTGCTGTTGAAGGCAATGAAACATGGGAGCCGATACAGGAATTGCTGACAGGTACGTCGGCGTTTATGTTCGTGCAAGAAGATATTGGCGGCGCGATTAAAGCTTACCAAGAATTCCAAAAAGTCTCTAAGAAGACTGAACTTCGCGGCGGCGTGATGGAAGGACGGGTGCTGAAAGAAGCTGATGTTAAAGCATTAGCGGATCTGCCGTCGAAGGAACAGCTCATGGCTCAAATTGCTGGCGCTATCAACGGTGTCGCAACTTCGTTGGCTGTGGGTATCAATCAAGTTCCAACTTCGATCGCGCGCGGTCTCAAAGCTTATGCTGAAAAAGAGGGCGATTCGGCAGAAGCACCAGCAGAAGCACTAGCAGAAGCAGAAGCATAAACTGCTTAGTCATTAGTCATTAGTCTTTAGTCATTAGTCTTTAGTCATTGGTGTTGATTGACACGCTGACGAATGGAGACAAGAGACTAATAATTAACGATCGCAAATCCAAAATCCACAATCCAAAATCTAAAATCGAACTAGGAGTTCAAAAAATGTCTACTGCAACTGACGAAATCTTGGAAAAACTGAAGACTTTGACTTTGCTCGAAGCTTCTGAATTGGTCAAGCAAATTGAAGATGCTTTCGGCGTCAGCGCTGCTGCTGTAGGCGGCGGCATGATGATGATGGGCGCTCCGGCTGCTGCTGCTGAAGAAGTAGAAGTACAAACTGAGTTCAGCGTGATTCTTGAAGAAGTTCCTGCTGACAAGAAAATCGCAATTCTGAAGGAAGTCCGCGCGATTACCGGTTTGGGTCTGAAGGAAGCGAAAGACTTGGTAGAAGCCGCACCTAAGCCCGTTAAGGAAGCTATTGCTAAGGAAGCTGCTGAAGAATTGAAGAAGCAGCTTGAAGCTGTGGGCGCCAAGATTGCTATCAAGTAGTCATAGACTGTAGAAGACTCGGCGGTTGAAACCGCGTCGATACATACAAAACCCGCATTGCCAAGGGTTAAAGATGAAGACTCGGCGGTTGAAACCGCGTCGATACAGACATGCACGCGCCTCCGCGGGTTCAAGACTCGGCGGTTGAAACCGCGTCGATACAGACAAAACCTGCCTCCGCAGGTTCAAGATTCGGCGGTTTGAACCGCCGTCTTTTTCTTGAGTCTGCGGAGGCGGACATTGTTTGTGTCGAAGCGGTTTCAACCGCCGTATTCGTTGTGCGATCGCAACTCCGCCTCCATCTGTCGCACGACTGTTAAAGCCGAATAGGAAACACCGGCTGTTCCTTCTCCGGGATGGGTGGAGTCGCCGACTAACCAGAGGTTTTTAATTGGCGTGCGGTTGGCAAATCCGAAGGGGCCGAAGGTTGGTATTCGCTGGCCGATGCCGCCTACAACGCCTCGATCGCGCGCCGTGTAGCGGGCAAAGGTGCGAGGTGTGGCTGATTCTTGGTGTACAATTTTTTCGGGCGTTAAATCGAAGTATTCGCTCAAACGGGCGATCGCCCCGACCGCATATTTTTGCTTCAATCCTTCATAATCCGCCGAATTCCACCACATTCGAGTATCAGTAAAAGACGAAGCAATAATTGTCGCCATTCCCTGCGGTGCTCGACCGTCGCCCCCATGGCTGACAGAAACAAATAATGAATTATTCTCCCCAATCTCCCCGTCGTAGTCGTATAGAAACTGAAGGTGCGGCGGACAATTTGCCGGAATTGCGCTTTCATGCACTCCCAAATATATCACAAATGCGCCGGATGCGGGCGGCAATTTATCAACTCGATGTTTGTAGCCTGCCATTTGATTTGGCAGTTGGTTTGTTGTCTCGGAATTATCTGTTAAAGTTTCTAAAACAGGCTCGCTTGACATCAATTTTACTAGATTTTGCGCGGTCACGTTGGCAACAATGCGATCGCCAGTTTCTGTCCAAACTTCGCCTGTTTTTTGATTGCGAATCACTGTACCCGTAGCTTTGCCGTTAGTTGTGACAATACTTTCGACTGTATGCCGCAACAGCACTTTGCCGCCGTAAAGCTCGATCGCACTTACCAGGCGATCGCTCAACACCTGCATACTTCCTTGTAAATGATACAATCCCTGCGGCTCTTGGCTTACTCCTAAAGCCGTCGCCGCGTAAAGCAGCGCTGTTTCTTCGGTATTAACTTGGGAATACAATTTTAACTGCAAATCCAGAAAAGTTTTCAAGCGCAAATTGTCGCCCAAACCGCACAAGCGCAAAGCATCTCCCACCGTCATAAAAGTGAAAGGCAAAGTAATTAAAGTATCGGGCCGAACTGCTTGAATTAATTGCCAGAAATCCCAGAAATTTCTGGGCGGCAAAACTGGATCGCGCCCTTGAAATTTCCAGCTAGCTTGGAACAATGCAGACAATAATTGCCAAAAAGGTTCGCTTCCGGGGAATTGTTTTTGTCTTTCTTGTTTCCACTTTTCCGGATCTCGCCACACGCTAATCGGTGTCGTTTCTCCCGGCAAAAATACCGCACAAGCGGGATCGCAGGGTGTGGCGGGGGGAAGTTCTATTTCTAATTCTGAGAAAATTCGGTGGTGAATGCCTCCGGGTTCCAATCCTGCAACCTGCGTGGCGCCGACATCGAAGGTAAAGCCTTTGCGTTTGAAGGTGGAAGCGCATCCTCCGGGGACGATCGCCTGATCTAAGACTAGCACTTTGTATCCTCTGCGGGCGAGCAGGGCTGCTGCTGTCAGCCCGCCGATGCCGGCTCCAATTACCGTGACGCGGCCCTTGGTGTCTGCTGCACTGGATTTGCTCTGGGGGGTGCGATCGCTCATCATAATTTATTTATTGTAATATTTCTTAATATTATGCTCATATTTTGGAATAAAAAGCTTCTCCAGTTACACCCACAGTCCGGCAGGGACTTAAGTCCCAGCCTCAAAGTGAAAGTCCTCTGAAGAGGACTGAAGAACCGATTAGTTGTATGGAAGACGACTCTTGCATACAACCAAAGAACTCCTGAGTCCTCTTCAGAGGACTTCTGCTATTAGCCAGGGACTTAAGTCCCTGGCGGTCTTTCGGGCCCGAATTGACATTAATGGACACGGCGCACCGTGTCCCTAGCGACAGCTAAACTTTTAAGAAATGGTTTTAGAATCAGGGACGGCGCCACTTGTTGAGATAAGCTTCGCCAATCCCAGCCACAGCTTGCATTTGAGCTAGCTGTTCCCGTAAAGCTTTGATGGTTCTTAGCTGTTCTTGAGACTGTTGCTGCAAAGCCTCGTAATTTCGCTGTTTCGCAGCACTCTGGCTCAATTGATCTTTTAGAGAGTGGAACTCGGTCAGTTGAAGTTGCAAGTTGCCGATCGCACTTGACTTTTCTGCTAACTCGTGCTGCAAAGCTTCGTAACTTGACTTCGATACAGTTTCCTGCAATTGGCTTTCGAGATTTTGCTTGTCGGCTAATTGCTGCTGTAAAGATGCGATCGCACTTTCTTTTTCGCCGAATTGATGCTGCAAAGACTCCAACTCGCTCGATTTGGAGGCTAATTGCTGCTGCAATTCATTGGCCCAATGTTCTTTTTCGCCGAA
>NZ_JAEQCI010000267.1:0-1999 GCF_020738565.1 Microcoleus sp. PH2017_12_PCY_D_A
GAATTGACCGGGATTGTCCAGAGTTTTAATCATTTCCTCAACATCGAAAGCATAAACGCTCCCGCTACCACTCAAAGAAGGATAAGAGCCATAAAGGTATTTGTTGTCATTTGATAGTACCAAATCGTTAGTAAGAGCCTCTGGAATCGGTCTGGTAGCACCGATTAATTGAGGATTTGGCCCCAAGGGCTCTTTAATAATCCCAATATTTCCCCCAGAACGCACATCTGCAGAAGGGCCAAGACTTCCAGAATTGCGACCAGCCACAAACCCATACCGCCCATCCCGCGTTACAGTGACAGATACCCCCTCATTCACATCAAAATAATCAGTAGGAAAACCCAAACTTAAAGGAGCATAACTCACAGAAGCAGTAAAGTTAAGAGGATCGTCCGAAGTAATTTCCAACACCCCAAAACCAGGCGCGTCATTATTCTGGTCAGGATTACTCCGATTCAATCCGTTTGTGAACACCATTTTCTTCGGCTCATTCGTAGCTGATATTCCCTCGGTCTCCGAAATAGTAGGAATAACTCCGATTTGTTGATGCCACTTACGAGGATTGGAATTCTCATCCTTCGGTCGATCCTTCGAGTCAATATTGATTGCATAAATCCGACGATTAGGCACTTGCTCATTATTATCAGAACCCGTGCCGAACAGCCGCCGCCCGTCACTACTAATTGCCAACTGACTCAACCCTAATGGTGAAGTGACGTTAATAGTCTCAACTACTTTGTGATAAGTTGCCGAGTTAGGGTTGATGTCAAGGACGTAAATTTTCGCTTGATTCAAGTCGCCAATGTAAGCATAATCGTCTCTAGGACTGATGACTATTGACTTGGGTCTAGCGCCCGCCGGGAGGACAATGGGATTGACGCCTGAAGTATTTGGCACAGTATCTACCTGTCGCAGTACCATTGGATCGACCAATGCCACTTGACCTGAATTCCTCAAGGTTGCGTAAACGCGATTTCCGTCGCTAGTCACGGCTGTTGATTCTGCCCAATCTGTGACACCGCTAGTCCCCACAGGAATTTGAGCCAACAGCAAGTCCTTGCTGTTTGTAGTATCAACTACTGATTCGGGGTTTTTACCGTTGAGAACCGCTACTCGGTCAGAACCGCCCAAGGCTGCAAAGACGTACTCTGCCCCCTCTGGCAGGCGAATTGGATTGCTGTGGTACTGGATTTCTTTGTATACTGGTGTAGCGCCTTTTTGCTCGACGATCTGGTTCTGCTTCCTCTCCACTACGACGCCTGAAGCGCCTAGCACTACTGTATCAGGCACTTTAACTGCTACTTCATACTGATTGCCCCCTGACTAAAATATTGCCCCCTGTCAGGAATAAGAGGGGCTCATTGTTCTCAAATTGCTGGTTGTTCTGATCCTTGAATTTCAGCTCAGCTTTTTGGAGGACAGGAGGTGTTGTGGGGTCAGAGGTAGTTGGGGCTGGCATATTCAAAGCTGCCTTGAAAGTGGCGGTACCGTCGTCGTTCCGCTGCACGCCTATCTCTGTTACTACGGGAAGTCCCACCTTGGGGATTGCAACTAATTGGACTGAGGAAATGTCGCGAGTTACGGTAAAGGCTGGGGTGGTAACGAATTTGTCCGGCTCGATTAATTGACCTATATTTCCCTGGGGGTCAATGATGCCAAAAAATGCTAGGGGGAAGTTGTAGTTGAGGGTAAGCTGACCTTTGACTAAGGTGGCGCTGCCCGTCGGACTGGCGTAGACTACTGCGTATTCGCCCGGTCTGACGACACCTGGATAGGGAGGAGACTGGGTGCGAATGTTGCCGTCATCTCCGACTAGGCCTGATTCTTCTTGCAGCCAAATCGGATTCCAAGTGCCGGTTGCGTCAGGAATTGCTCCTTTTCGGAGGAAGTATGCTACAGTTCCAGGTGCTAATCCGGCGGGTGCTGGTATTGCCAACTGGGCGGGTATATTCAGGGAGTTATCGCTAAAGTTTAAGTTGAAGGCTCCTGCAAATTCAAA
>NZ_JAEQCI010000087.1:0-22590 GCF_020738565.1 Microcoleus sp. PH2017_12_PCY_D_A
GAAACCGGGTTTTTTGCGAAAATACTCGCTACACATCGCAAAAACCCCGAAAAACCCGGTTTCTTAGCCCCCACAGCCAACTCAGAAACCGGGTTTTTTACACAATCCTGGGTTGTTACCGACAGATTAGGTAAAAAACCCGGTTTCTTTGGCCTTAATGGGTAATTCCTAGATAAATCCCAACTTCACCTATCAGCCATCTGCTGAACTGTAGCAAGAATTCTCTTCACTGTCTCTGCGTCGGGAGAATGCAAATGCTGCAAAATCTCCAAAGATTGCTGCAAATAATTCAAAGCTTGCTCAAAATCTCCCTGGGATGCTAACAATTGTCCTAACATTGCGAAACTAGCAGTTGTCCCTTGAACATTGCCAATTTTTTCGTAAAGTTCCAGAGATTGTTGATAAAGTGCGATCGCCCTTCAACCACCCTCATTCCCTCACTCCCGTCTCCCGCAACAGAGAATCAGCCCAAACAGCATCGGGTTCAGCAAGTGGCGGCACGGGTTCGGTAGTATAATCGATTCTAAAATCATAGGCGGCGCGATCGTAAACCCCATTTAATAACACTTGTAAATCTACAATTGGTTCCGCATCGCCCGGGCGCAAAGGCAATGGAAATTGAGGAATCATATTGGGTAAATTGAAAAGGTACAAATCTGCCAAAGGCTTTTGATTTGTCCGACTTACCAAAATTCGATAACTTGCCTCAATCTCATTACCAAAAACTAATAGAGGTTGGTAACTTCGCAGCAAGTCAATCTCTACCATCTGAGTGCGACTACCAAACACCTTTTCTCGCTTTTCTTCATACATTTGTCGCCCTTTTCCAGGACGCTTGTTGGCGGGTGATAGCACTTCTATCACTGTCACAACTTCCCTAGTTTCTGTATCTCGCACCTCTAGATAGGCTTCCCTAAATTCGACAGGTACTGGCAGTCTTACTTTCAAAGCTGTCACAGGTGGTGCGGCAACTTCGATATTAGAAGAAGTAGGGTTTGTTTGAATTGGAGAGCGCTGCACGGTGACATCAGGAATCCCCACTAATAGGGAATTTTCCCCGCTAATCTCATAAACTCTTTTTTCAATATCGACGATATATCTTGGCAGCAACTGCGGCACTAATGATTCAAAAATGCTACTAATTAGCAAGTGATGTACTTGGGGCCAAAAGTCAGGACTTTCTAAATAGGGATTCATCCCCGGAAATGGATTAGGCATAATCTTAATTCCCGTTTATTGCATTTTATCAAAAATCTCAAAAGTTCAGACTGTTTCACGGTTGGCGCGGGTGGAGGCGAGAAACCGGGTTTCTGAATTCTGTGAAACGGGCGTCTCGGTAACGGTTTGTAGTGAGGACTTCAGTCCTTCTTAAAAGTTTGTAATAGACATCTCCTAAAAAGATTGTGAAAGTTTTGCCCCACCTGGACAAAAAACTAATTTTGCGAGATGTCTAATAAAGAAGAAGGACTGAAGTCCTCACTACGAACCTATTTTATTGTTACTGTGTTCAAGCAGATACAATATTTAGCTTAAAAATCGCCGTAACTGCTAATAGCAGACTGCAACCTTGCGATCGCCTCATCAACCGAAATCGCCCCCAACTCCCCAGAAGCACGAGTCCGAATATTCAAGCTATTAGCCTCAACCTCCTTAGCACCCACAACACACATCACCGGAATTTTATCCTTCTCAGCATTGCGAATCAACTTACCCAAACGCTCGCTACTCTCAACTTCCGCGCGAATATTCAGCGCCTTCATCTTCGCCTCCACTTCCTTAGCAAACGGCAAAAACTCCTCGCTAACAGGCAACAACCGCACCTGAATCGGCGCTAACCATATCGGGAAATCCCCCGCGTACTGTTCGATCAAAATCCCGATCAAACGCTCCAAAGAACCAAAAGGAGCGCGGTGAATCATCACCGGACGCTGGCGGCTGCCGTCTTCAGAAACGTATTGCAAATCAAAACGTTCTGGCAAATTGTAATCTACCTGAACAGTTCCTAATTGCCATTCTCTATCCAACACATCTTGGAAAATGAAATCGAGTTTCGGGCCGTAAAAAGCCGCTTCGCCAATTCCCTCAAAATAATTCATTCCCAAAGTTTCCACCGCGCGGCGGATGGCACCTTGCGCTTTTTCCCAAGCTTCATCGGAACCGATGTATTTCTCTAAATTTTCCGGATCGCGGAAACTCAAACGCGCCTTAAAATTCTTCAGTTGCAAACTCTTGAATACTGACAGAATTAAATCCACCACATTCAAGAATTCCGCATCCAACTGTTCCGGCGTGACAAACAAGTGGGAATCATCCACCGTAAAGCCGCGCACTCTGGTTAAACCGCCCAATTCTCCCGATTGTTCGTAGCGGTAAACTGTGCCGAATTCTGCTAAGCGCATGGGCAATTCCCGATAGGAACGCAGTTCGCTTTTGTAAATTTGAATGTGAAAAGGGCAGTTCATGGGTTTCATCACAAAACCCTGTTCGTTTGCTGCCGCTTCCTCATCCTCCGCCATCAGCGGAAACATATCTTCTTTGTATTTCTGCCAATGTCCCGAAATTTTGAACAAATCGACTCTGGCGATGTGCGGAGTCACAACTTGCAAATAGCCGCGCTTGATTTGTTCTTGTTTCAAGAAATCTTCTAGAATACTTCTCAAAATAGTGCCTTTGGGCGTCCACAAAGGCAAACCGGGACCCACCGGATCGGCAAAAATAAACAAGCCTAATTCTTTGCCGAGTTTGCGGTGATCTCGCCTTAAGGCTTCTTCTTTGCGGTGTTTGTAGGCTTCCAATTGTTCGGGAGTTTCCCAAGCTGTGCCGTAAATCCGCTGCAATTGAGCTTTGGTTTCGTCGCCGCGCCAGTACGCACCCGCGAGGCTTTCTAGCTCGATCGCCCTTCCATTGATTTCACTGGTATTATCCAAATGGGGCCCAGCGCACAAATCCCACCATTCGTCGCCCAAATGGTAAAGAGTAATTGGTTCGATCAAACCTGCCAAAATTTCTAATTTGTAAGGTTCGTTTATCTCTTTGATTCGGCGTTCCGCTTCTTCGCGGCTGACTTCTTCCCGAGTTACAGGCAATTTGCGGTTGATGATTTTGATCATTTCTTTTTTGATTGCCTTGAGATCCTTTTCAGTAAAAGGTTCCGGGCAATCAAAATCGTAATAGAAACCGTTTTCAATCCAAGGGCCAATTGTTACTTGGGCCTTGGGAAATAATTTCTGTACCGCCATCGCCATAACGTGGGAGGTGGTGTGGCGAATTTTTTTTAGTTGTTCCGACTCACTCGTGCGGGGCAACTCTATCTTAACGGACTCTTCTGGAGCGTTCATGGATTCTGAGCTAGACATCGGCTGAATTTAGCAATTAATTTCGTTGCAGTTGCTTCTATCTTACTCAGATTGGGACGGCAAGCGCCGACTTCCGGTTGGGGCTATTGGTATCAACTTCAGACTAGAACACTTCAAAAATCTCGCTTTTAGCTAAGTCTAGATCCCCCTCGCATCCCCCTGGTTGTAGGGGGACTTTGATGATCGTTTCCGGTTCCCCCCGACTATACGGGGGGCTAGGGGGGATCTGCTGCTTAATCGTCAGACAGCCGACTGGTAATACGTTTGATGTAATTTGATACCTATGGATGTTCTTGATTTTTGAAACGTTTGCTTTTGTTGTTTTCTGTATAACAGAGCGTTCAGCTATACACGCGCTGTATGAGCCGATATGGGCATAATTTGCGGATTTTGACTCAAAAATCGCTGCTGACACTGTTAAATTTCTTGACACTCACCTGCTAATTTTTGTGAAATTCTTGAATTTTTGTTAAAAGTATGTTACAAATTGTAAAGCGCGTTTAAGGTTAGAATAAATAAATAACCCAATTTTAATCCATGCTTAATTCCAATTTGCCAGAATCAGAATTGCTCAAATCCCTACTGGAACCGCTGTTAGAGGATTTTAAATACTGGTTCGAGCGATCGGCTACTCTCTTAGAAACTGAGGAAATTCATTTTCTGAGCGGCGAAGCTCAATCCGACTTGCTGGCGCGAGTCAAACAGGCTCAGCAAGAATTAGCGGCTGCTAAAGCTCTATTTCAAGCAACCGGAGGGCAAGTTGCAATTGAAACGGCAGCACTCATGCCGTGGCACAGACTGCTCGCCGAATGCTGGCAAGTATCGGCGCGCTTTCGCTCATCGCAGTCCCATTCCCCTGGAAAATAAAGAGGCCTGTTCAAGTTCAACCGGCATTCAAATTCCAAACAAGAGGAAATGTCCAGGCCACTTGAACTCGCTCAAACAGATTTCCAGTTAATAAGTTATTACTTGCTGAAACACTTTTGTAAATTGCTGTGTGGCTATCAGAGCCCGGAGGAGAAAATAATGTTACACCTGCTTTATATTTTAGCTTTCACCGTTCTTGCCTTTTTGGCCGTCGGTAACTTAATCCGCAGTCTAATCACGGTAGGTATGGAGTCCCAGCGCCCCCAACAATTCAGGGCAAATAATCGCTACGGATCCTATCCTCGCTCTCAAGCCGTACCCCATCCCGAACTGTTAGACGAATACGGAAATATTGTCAACGAACCGCTGTTAGTGATGCGTTCGCTGACTGTCCAAGATGCGCGCGAACAATTAGATGCTCTTTACAAATCATCTCCCGGCGGCAGTGACGAAGGCGGCGAATTAGCCTGATTCGATCGCATTCCCAGCATTTATACTTACGGGCGATCGCCCCCTAAAAATAATTGGCCGTTAGTTTCTCGCTAACGCCCAATTTGTAGTTAGTTTTGAGAGATACTTAAAAGGGATCGATCTCAACTGATTTTCGATCGTTCCCGTTTTGTCATCGGCAAAAATGCACGCTTAAGGCTAGATGATCGTTCCTATTTCATTACTGGCAGAACTTCTGCAAGCTTTGCCCCATCTGCGGGCACAAATTTATTTCAAATCTTCCATGACAGCGCTGTCTCACGCGATGGAAGACTTGGTTTTGGCGGGCTCCGACGACGAACCCCTAGTCATTGCCAGCTTTCAGCAAGAGCGCTTCTACCGCCAAGAAGCTCACCGCTATCGACGAATTGCCGATCGATCTTCTCAGGTATACGTGCTGTCATCACCGGAAACTGAGTTTAAAAATTCCTCTGAATGTCACGAAAATGTGGCCTTTGCAGCGGAAGATCCCTTAAGTAAAGAGTGGCACTTAGTGGTGCTGGGGCAACATTACTCAACTTGTCTGATTTGTCAAGAAAAAATTGTGCCGATCGACCACCAGGACGATCGCGGCCCGCTGTTGATGGATCAAGCTCGCCGATTTGAAGGAATTTGGACGTTCGATCGCGAGGTAAGCTGCAAAGCTGCCGAATTGTTGCTCGATAAAATTGTCAAATATCGCCCGGAATTGGCCGAAAAGATCGATCGAGCGCGCACCACTTACAATCTGGGCAAAAAACCTAAAAAAACGCGGAAATCCGCGGCTTCCAAAGCCACAAAACCCGACCGAAGTGCGGTAAAAGACTCAAAAATTCCCAATCCCAAATTGAGCGATGCTTTTGCCGAACGCTTAGTCACCTACTTGCAATCAGGTCAACACGAACTGCTCAAAGCATACAGCGCGATCGCCGCCCAGGAACGCAAAGAACGCCTGATCAACTTAATTACCACCGCCATGCGGCAGTCTCTCAACCCGCAAGAAATTGTCGAAGTCGCAGTCCAAGAATTGGGAACCGCCCTGTCAGCAAGCCGCTGTTTGATTTATCGCTGCAAAGCCGCAGATATTGCCGTCAAAATCGATCGCGAGTTTTTGCGTGCCGGCGCTACTTCTCTACTAAATCAGACTTGGCAGTTGCAGGAAAATCCCATATTTCGGGACGCGGTAGCGCGGCAAGAGCGAGTTTACATCCAAGACACAGCACAACACCCGCAGATTGTCAAGAAAAAATCCCTGGAAGAAATTGTCAAAAATTGGCAGATTATCTCTTGGTTAATGGTGCCGGTGCTTTATCAAGGGCGGGTTTTGGGCATGGTGGAAATGCACCAGTGCCGATCGACTTCGCCTTGGGAAGAAGACGAAATTGCTCTCGTAGAGGCGATCGCCACCCAACTCGGAGCAGCCTTAATTCAAGCCGAAACCTACGCTCACTTAGAAGAACTCAACCAACAATTAGAAGCATTAGACCGCACTCGCAGCAATCTAATTGCCATCACCGGACACGAACTCCGCACACCGCTTTCTACCATTCAAGTGTGTCTAGAAAGTTTGAACTCCGAGCCAGATATGCCCCAAGAATTGCGGCAAATCATGTTAGAAACAGCCCTCAGCGATGCCGATCGAATGCGGAAACTCGTGCAGGATTTCTTAACACTTTCTCACTTAGAAAGCGGGCGAGTTCAATGGAATGTAGAATCGCTGACGTTGCAAGAATGCGTTGATTTGGCCCTCAGCAGCGTGCGATCGCGCGGCGGAGTCGATCGCCAGTTACCACAAATTATCGCCGAAGTCTCCGCAGAATTGCCATTAGTGCAAGCAGACGGCGAGTGGTTGGTGGAGGTGCTCTCCAAACTCCTAGACAACGCCTGCAAATTCACCACACCGCAGGGAAGCGTGACTGTGCGCGCTGTCTTCAACGGTTCTCGGATGGTGGAAGTGCTTGTAGCCGATACAGGGCGGGGAATAGAGGCGAATAGTTTGAAAGTAGTGTTCGATCGATTTTATCAAGAAGAAGGAGCATTGCGGCGCAGCGCCGGCGGCACCGGTTTGGGATTAGCAATATGCAAACAAATTGTTGCCGGCTGGGGCGGCAACATTTGGGCAGATTCCCCAGGAAAAGACCTAGGAAGCGAATTTCATTTTACCATTCCGATTGTTTAGAATCAATGGACAAATGTTAACTAATGACTAATCGTATTTTGTCCCAACGATCGACCATAATAAAATAGGTTTGTAGTGAGGACTTTAGTCCGCATCATCATCATCATCATCATCAGAGGACTAAAGTCCTCACTACAAACAGTTTTTATGACGGGTAATTTAAGGAAAATGACCAATAACAAATGACCAATGACTAATGACTCCCTGAAATCGGAAGACTAATCACAAACTCTGTTCCACCTCCTAACGAAGACAAACATTCCAAAGTTCCCCCATGTCTTTCAGTCACTATCTGATGGCAAATAGACAGTCCCAATCCCGTACCTTTACCTTCTACTTTAGTTGTAAAAAATGGCGCAAATATTTTTTTGCTGACTGATTCCGACATTCCCATTCCATTGTCAGCAATCTGAATCACAATCGTGTCTATGATTTCCCGTTCTTGCTGGCCAACACCCAGCGTAGAAATCATAATTATATTAGGATTTTGTTCAATCTCTGCGTAGGTTTTGCCCGCGTTGGATTCTTCCACAGCATCGATCGCATTAGCAATCAAATTCATAAATACTTGATTAATTTGTCCCGGATGGCATTCTAATTTTGGTAACTCACCGTAATGTTTAATAATTTTAATTGCCGGTCTGTTGTGCTTGGCCTTGAGGCGGTGAGACAAAATCATTAAAGTAGTTTCCAGGCCTTCGTGGATGTCAACAGCTCTTTTTTCCTGACTGTCGCTACGGGAATAGTTCCGCAGAGATTGCATAATGTCGCGGATGCGATCGATTCCCATCTTCATGGACGCCGTAGTTTTGGGCAAGTCGGCTAAGAGATATTGTAGATCGATCGATTCAATTTCTTGTTCAATTTCTGCTCCAGGTTCGGGAAACTTTTTTTGATAAAGATTCACCAAGTTAATTAAATCACCAATATATTCTTGAACGTGGTGCAAGTTCCCAGAAATAAAGCCAATAGGATTGTTAACTTCGTGAGCAACTCCAGCTACCAGTTGTCCGAGTTGCGAGATTTTTTCAGTTTGAACTAATTGTGCTTGAGTTTGTTGCAGTTCGATTAATATAGCTTCTAAATTTTCAGCTTTCTCTCTCAGTTGAGCTTCCGATTTTTGTAAAGCTTGTTCCGCTGCTTTGCGCTGGCTGATATCGCGACCAATTGACAAAGCATGGGGTTTCCCTCTGTATTCAAAAAACTTTGCTTTTACCTCAATATCGAATTGTGTACCATCTTTTCGCAGCATCACAGATTCACAATAAAATTCTTGACGCGAGCTGACAGTTCCCATAAACTCCTCGAATAAATGTAGGTACTTTGGGTGCAGAAGTTCAACGGGATTTAACTTCAAAAACTCCTCCACCGAATAACCGTACATTTCGCAGGCTACCGGGTTTACTGCCACCATTTTTGCTGTTTCCAAATCTACTAAGGTAAGCCCGTCGGCTACACTCTCAAAAATACTGCGGTACTCCTCTTCTTTTTGAGCGATTTCGGCTTGAGATTGTTGCAAGTTTTCTAGGGATTCAGCTAACTGGCGGGATTTGTCTTGTTCGCTGGCGTAGGAACGCGCATTTGCAATGGCAATTGCTGCTTGTGCTGTCAACATTTCCAAAAGTGTCAAGCCTTCGGGAGTGAATGCTCCGGCGACCAAATTGTTTTCTAAATAAACTATACCGATCGACTTTCCTTGATAGACAATTGGCGCGCACAAAACTGACTTCGGTTGCTGATGTTGAATGTAGGTATCGAATTGGTAAAGTGTTTCTTGACTTGCATCGTTCAGCAGCAGCGGTTCCTGGGTTCTAGCCACGTAATTGACGATAGAAAGAGGGACTTGGCAGTTATTTTTGACTGGGTGCAATTCTTCAAATATTGCATAATCCTGCGGGTCGCTATCCGACACTTCAACGAATAAGTACCCGGATTGTTCCAAAAGAATGCAGCCGGTTTGGGCGCCTGCATTTTCTAAAATAATATGCAGCAGTTTTTTTAACAATTTTTCTAAGACTATTTCGCTAGAAATAGCCTGAGAGGCTTTGATTACTGTTTTCAAATCAAAAATATTGGCATCAGTGGCGGTACTCGCAGTTGTATTTATTGTGATGCGCTCGTCGCTGATTTTGTTAAACCAATCTGGATGAGATTGTTCTAGTTGATGAACTTTGGCGGTTGCACCCCACTCGATATAGCAAAAGCGGGCATCGTTGAGATAAATTTTGGCGAGATTGGCACGATTTTGTGCTAGGTAAAATCTGGCAGCTAATTCATTGGCTAGGGCAGCATTTTGGATGAAGCCATTTTTGAGGGCGGAGGCGATCGCCCAATCATAATGTTGTGCTGCTGTATGGCTGTCTCCTGACAACTTCGCTATTTCTGCCTGAATTAATGAATATTTGTGCAGATAATTGGCTGGACAGTGTTCTGCCAAATCTCGAAAATTCTCCAGACTAATATTGAGCTGTTTTCGGTAGAGTTTGGACTCGGTATCATTGGCGTTTGTGCAAGCAGCAGCTAGGGCGATCGCGTGATGGAACCGAAAAACCGGGTTGACAAAATGACCGGCACCGCCTTTCAAAAATTCCGCGCCGAAGAGAGCATATTCTAAGGCGCGATCGACATCGCCAAACCAATTAGCCTGGGTGAGTTTGTAAAGATAGATGACAAAAGCAGTGGTAAGATCGGCTGAGGATTTCGCAAATTCTAAAAGCTGGTGTTCGTCGATGAAGGTTTCCGGCTCTAGGTTGGTTTCTGGTGAGCTAGTGAGTTGGGCGATCGCATTTTTGGTCAGCAAGTGATAAGCTAACATATTGCGATCGACCTTTGAGATCGCTGGCATAAATTGATCGGCAATTTCTGTAGCTTTTGCCAAAGATTCGTTCCCAAAAAAGCAGACCCAGAGATAATTAATCGAAGCATATCCCGACCATTGATAAGCACCTGTTTCTAAACCGCTATTGAAAGCTTTGAGCATAAAAGGCTTGCATTCATCGATATATTTCATATAATGTAAAGTTAAAGCCCCCCACATATGAAAAATACAAGTACCTAACTCTTTATTGTCACAGCCTTCGTAGAGATTGAGCGAGAGTTCTCCGGCGGCGCAACCGGCCTTGATTTCGCGATATTTGTTGACCAAAGTAAAGGCGTACAAAGTGTAACCAAAGGCGGAAAATGGTGAATTTCCGTACAGAATGCTCGTTTGTACAAACTTCATCGCGCAGAGATATTGAGCGTTGGGACTGGTAAAATAGGCGATCGGGAAAAGTTCTTTCAAAATCCGGTGAGCGGCCAGTTGTAGCGGATCGGTAAGTTCGGGTAAATCTGCTAATATATCGATCGATCGCCCGATCGTCCTCTTCGTCTCTGCTAATTCTCGGGCTAGAAATTCATCATCCGGGTACGGTTCAATCTCCACCCCCAAAGAATTTAAGGTTTCAATCCCTAACTGATAAGCGGCAGATAAGTCATTCTTCATCCGCAGACAAGTTATTTTCAATTCCGCGATCGCACACTGTTCTAACAAAGTCTGAGTTTGGGGCCAAATCCAATCAAAAATTGCTAAAGCTGCATCATTCTTGCCATTTAAATATTCCGCTTCACCGAGCTCCAAATTTAGCGCGAAACTCAAGGTATAATTATCTTGCCAACTTGAGACAGGCAAACAATCGCAGCCGGCTTGAAAAAAAGTAAGCGCATCTTCAAAAGCCGAAGCAGCTTTAGCAGTTTTACCTGCTTGTAAATTTAATTGCGCTAATTCATAAAGTTCTTCAGAATTAGCAATCAACTCCCGAGCAAAGTTCAAATGATTGACAATATCAAAAATCTGTTCTTGACGTTGGGCTTCATTGCTTCCCTCCAACAACAAACGTCCCAGCTTCCAGTGAACGGATTGTTTTTGCGAGTCAGGAATCATGACATAAGCTGCTTGTTGAACCCGATCGTGCAAGAACTGGTAGCGCACTTGGCAGACTCTTTTACCTAACTTTTCTAATTCCTGCTGCTCAAATACTTGCGGTACTAGATAGGCGCCATCTACAGGCAAAATCAACCCTACTTCTAGCGCTTCCCACAAATATTGTGCTGTTTGAGTCAAAGATTGTTCGCTCACTACTGATAATATATCCAGATTAAATTCGTTGTTTATACAAGCAGCTAATTGTAAAACTGTCTGACTTTTTTCAGACAAATATTGAATCTTATGAACCATTAAATCAACCACATTTTCGGAAATATTCTGCTGTTTAATTTCTTGGGTATCCCATTCCCATTCGGCAAGTTCTATATTAAATATTAGAAAATTTTCTTGAGACAATGACCTCAATAACTGCTTTAAAAAGAAAGGATTACCGTGAGTTTTTTCGAGCAGTAATTGTGCCAAGGATGCGACCTTTCTAGGAGAACAGTTCAAGCTGTCAGAAACTAACCGATTCACATCATAAATTGCTAAGGGTTCCAGGCGAATATTGGCGATGGCAATTCCTGTAGCCCTCATTGCCTCATTTGCCAGCATGAAGGGATGCGTCGGACTTACTTCGCTATTTCGATAAGCAAGAATAAGCAGGAAGTAAGGATTTTCTTCGGTGCAGTTGTTTTGATACAGATTAACGGTTCCAGCATCCATCCACTGACAGTCATCAAGAAAGATTACCAAGGGATGTTCGGCTGTGGCAATTGCTTGGACAAACTTCTTCATCACTCGGTTGAAGCGGTTTTGAGATTCAATAGCACCGAGTTCGGGTACGGGAGGTTGTTCGCCCAAAATTAATTGTAACTCCGGGATAACATCGATCGCAATTCGAGCATTTTTCTGCAAAGCGTCTAGTAGTGTTTGTCGCCATGCTGCTAGCTGAGTTGGGCTTTCCATCAAGATTTGCTGCACGAAGTTGCCCATAGCTTGAGCAAAACAAGCGTAGGGAACATTCCGCTTAAACTGGTCGAATTTACCGGAAATGAAATAGCCGTGCTGCCGCGTTATATCGCGGACAATTTCATGAACTAATGCAGATTTCCCGATGCCGGAATAGCCGCTGACTAGGACAATTTCACCGCTGCCTTTGCAGACGCGATCGAACACTTCTAGTAATTGTGCTATTTGGGTTTCTCGTCCGTAGAGTTTCTGAGGAATTGACAACTGACTCAGGGCATCTAGTTGTCCGGGAATAAAGTTAGAAATTGTCCCTGAATTCTTTATTTGATTTTGGCAGCGTTCTAAATCTGCTAATAATCCTGTGGCAGTTTGATATCTAAGTTCGGCATTTTTTGCCATGAGTTTTGCCACAATTTGGGTCAAAACTATAGGAATTTGTGGGTTGAGTTGTTGCAGGGGAGCGGGTTGTTTGGCTATGTGACAGTGTACCATTTCTAACGGGTCACTGCTGGTAAATGGTAATTGTCCAGTCAGCAATTCGTAAAAGGTGACGCCGAGAGAGTAGAAATCGCTGCGGTAGTCGATGGAACGGTTCATGCGCCCGGTTTGTTCGGGGGACATATATGCCAGGGTTCCTTCTAGGCGATCGGGATTTTTTAAGTCTGTTTGTTCTTTTCTTAACCGCGAAGCGATGCTAAAATCAGCAAGCTTTACTTGCTTTGTTTGGGGATTTATGATGATATTATCCGGTTTGATGTCTTTATGGATGATTTGATTTTGATGCAGGAATACTAAAGCTTTTGCCAAGGATACGGCTATGTTGAAAAAATTGGTAAGGGATAATTGGTAATTCGTGGCACTCGCTACTGGATTGTCGGTTGCGCCCTCGGCTAATTTTGGTTGATTTTTTAGGTGTTCGATCCAAGATTTCAGGGAGATTCCTCCGATATCTTCTAATACTAGCACTAAACAAAAATGATGAATTTCGAGTCGAGAGACTTTGATGACATACTCAGAGTCGATATGTTTTGTGATTTGATATTCGTGTTTTAAACTGGCGCTCTGTTCTATGGTGGGACAGTCGGTGTTTAAGACTTTGAGAATGACTGACTGTTTTTCTGCTGTCGATATGGCCCGATAAATAACTGTGTTAGTTCCTTGGTGAATCAGTTCTTGTAAGTTGTAACCAGAAATTCCTGAAGCTGGCAGCATGGTAGATTTTTCCCAGTTGATTATAAATCAATGCCGAATTAATTAGAAATGGCACATATGGAACCCCGATGAATGGCGGGCGATCGCTCTTTTGCAAAGCAGCAGGTTGGAGCGATGTATCGAACGATCGCACAATTTAAAAATTACTTACGTATTTAGCAGGTGTTTGTTTTAAGAGGTCTAGCGACCGAGAAAGGGCAACTGTTGATTTTTTTATGGCGGAAGTGTTACAGGCTTTAAATGAAATTATACAACATCCCACCGATTGTTGTAAATGACTTTGTTAAATTTTAATAATAAAAGTGAGGTCGTAGATAAATAGCTGGTCGCGGGGAGTTGGGGAAAGCAATTGCAGAATTGGGAGATTCCTGGACAAAACAAAGAATCACAGAAACACTTGGTCTTTAGATTTGCATAATCAATATAATTGTAGCTACACATTGCGTACATTACTGATGGATTTAAGATTGTTTAATTATACAGATTGTGGATATTACTTAGCTAAAAACTATTTTTGTAAGCAGTTAGTGGCGTAGATTAACCATACTTGCGTAAAAACTCGGCTTTTTAAGAAAATATTGGTTCACTTTCTGGAATAAAGTTAAAATTTTTTCACGGCAGAACTCGCCTCCGCTGCCAGATCCCCTCTCACCCCGCGAGATAGCGCTTATACCAATTTCATAAAGTAGCGCTAAATATTACCCCCCCAACCCCCCCGCGATTTCGGGGGGGCTAAGACTTCATCCATAGCATATATGAAAGAAAAATGGTATTACAGGTGATGCGGGCCGGCGGTGTTGGGCATTAGGATCGAAAGTATCAAAGCAGATTCAGGACGGGCTTGCCTCTTAAACCCGGCTTTTAGGCAAAATTGAGGGTTGGGCGGCAGAGCACTACCGGGATATTCCGAGAATTAAGTCGGAAGGCGCACAAGTCTGGAGAGGGAAAAAGTCGATCGAATCTGTTGAGACACGGGCGGGCATCAGTGTTGATTCGTGAAAAGTTAAGGATGCCCATATTTCGCCCGGAAAAACTTTTTTGCCATCAGAATACTCAAACCTAGAGGAAAATCCATATGTCATTTACAACCAAGATGAAATCTACCCAACAAGCTATTGCTAACAAGCCACAATTGCAATTAGGTTCTCAAGGTCAAGCGGTACTGGAACTAGAACAACTGTTAACCAAGTTGCGGGTGTACCGGCAGCCTGCTAAAGGAATTTTTAACCAAGCAGTTGAATTTGCTGTGAAACTGTTTCAGTATCGGGTTTTCTTGTCGCCCGACGGCATTGTCGGGCCGTTGACTTGGCAGGCGCTTTATACTGAAGCTCCTGTGAATATGCCGGTACTTAAATTCGGCAGTTCTGGGGAAGCAGTCACCACTGTTCAGGAAGTTCTGACCATTTCCCAGCACTATCGCGGCTCCATTGACGGTCAATTTGCTACTTTGACGGATGAGGCTGTTCGCGCATTTCAAAAAAGCTTTGGGATGAAGGCCGACGGGATTGTCGATAGACAAACTTGGGCTGCTTTGAGTCAAATTCCGCGCGGCTATGACCCGAATTGGTTCTTGACTTAGGGTTTATACCATTTTCGATTTAAGAGTTTCCCATTGAATATTTGGTCGTAATTGTGCGATCGCGTGTGAGGAATTGGGCAATGTGCGATGCTTCGGGTGCGCGACCAGTACCCGAAGCATTGCGTTTTTTTGAGATATTTTTTCGGGATTAGTGCAGAGAGATTTCTGTTTTATAAATTTGCTATAAATTGCCAATTATCACTTATTAATTACTAATTACCAATTATCAAAAAAGATCGATCGCCAAAAAACTGTTAACTTTCCTTACAATTTCGAGAACAGCGCGCAGTCGGGATGATAGGATGCCGTAAAAATCCTTTGGATATATCTATGGCAGAAGAACTGACTGGACAACCCCCCATCTTCGGCGGCAGCACCGGCGGCTTGCTGACCAAGGCGCTAGTTGAAGAGAAGTATGCTATCACTTGGACTAGCCCCAAGGAACAAGTCTTTGAAATGCCTTCCGGTGGCGCTGCGATTATGCGTCAAGGCGACAACTTGCTGTATCTGCCCCGGAAAGAGCAGTGCATCGCTTTGGGCGGCCAGCAACTGCGGGCTAAATTCAAAATCTCGAACTACAAAATCTACCGCGTATTTCCCGACGGTTCTACTGAGTACCTGCATCCCAAGGATGGCGTGTTCCCTGAGAAGGTGAACGAAGGTCGTGTTGCTAATGGTAGTGTCCCTCGCAATATTGGCAGCAATCCCAATCCGATCAAGGTGAAGTTCACCAGTAAGAAGACCTTCGATCCTTAGGTCATGACTGTATTGCTGAGCATAACATAAGTAATATTGCTTATTTGGGACTCAGTTAAGACGGATCCCCCTAGCCCCCCTTAGGTCGGGGGGGACAGGAGCATTCTCTTTCGTCTCCTTCTTAAGAAAGGGGGGACAAGAGTATTCTCTTTCCTCCCCTTTCTTAAGGGGGATTGAGGGGGATCGGGACTCGGTTATAAAGGAGAATACAAAGGTTTTTAGGGTTAATTGGGTAGGAATGGGGAGGGCTCAGCTATACTGCCAACTTCCAATCTAATTAAAAATTAATCGTTAAAATTCAAATGAATGTCGCAATCAGGCGATCGCAGCCTTATGATATCGATGCTTGCGCTCCCATTAATTATGAAGCTTTTAAAGGTATTTCCGATCGCCATCAATTCCCTCAAACAGATTTTATAACAGTAGAGTTGGCGGCCCAAATCACTCGGTTTTGGCTCGAAAGTCCGTCATATTTTGGCGTTGTAGCCGAGAGTGAGGGTGCGGTTGTCGGCTGCGGTTTTATGGACGAACGCAACCCGATTCGCGGCATCGGGCCCGTCAGTGTCGTAGGCGCAAGCCGGGGCGTAGCCATCGCACTTTTCAAGGCCGCGGCGCGGGGCGGGAAATCATGAAAGCTTTGCTCGATCGGGGAAAAGACGCTCGGGGCATTCGTTTGGTGCAAGAATCTTTCAACATGGCCTCGCTGTCGCTGTACGCTTCTGTTGGTTTCGATGTGAAGGAACCTTTCGCGTTAATGGAGGGGAAGTTTCACAGCCCGCCGCAGTATGGGTTTGAGGTGCGGCCGATGGCAATTGAGGATGTTGGCGAATGTGCGGATTTGTGCGAAAAAGTCTGTGGGTGCGATCGAACTTCCGAGATTGAATACGCCCTAAATAACTATTCTCCCTTGGTGGCTTGCCAGCAAGGTCGGATTGTGGCTTATACTTGTGCGGTGTCCGCTTTGGGTCACAGCGTCGCCGAAACCGAGGCAGATATTGACATAAAGCACCTCATGAAGAGACCCCTGATATCCCCAAGCGATCGCTCTCCAATTTGATTCCTGTCAACTGTCAACTGTCAACTGTCAACTGTCAACTGCTATATATGATATTTCCCGATTTCTCACAATTTTCGGAACTGGCGAAACAAGGCAATTTTGTACCCGTGTATCAAGAATGGGTTGCTGATTTGGATACGCCTGTTTCTGCGTGGTATCGGGTTTGCGCCGGTCAACCTTACAGTTTTCTGCTGGAGTCGGTGGAAGGTGGGGAGAAGCTCGGGCGTTATAGTTTCTTAGGGTGCGATCCGCTGTGGATTTTGGAGGCTAGGGGCGATCGTACCACTCAAGTTTACCGCGACGGTTCCCAAAAAGTATTTACGGGCGATCCGTTTGC
Source organism: Microcoleus sp. PH2017_12_PCY_D_A (assembly GCF_020738565.1). Taxonomy (NCBI): domain Bacteria; kingdom Bacillati; phylum Cyanobacteriota; class Cyanophyceae; order Oscillatoriales; family Microcoleaceae; genus Microcoleus; species Microcoleus sp. PH2017_12_PCY_D_A. Next base: position 16,688 of record NZ_JAEQCI010000087.1, read on the forward strand.
CGCTTTAACTGAATGTTTGCAGCCTTACAAACCTGTGAAATTGCCGCAGTTACCGTCGGGAATTGGTGGGTTATTCGGTTTTTGGGGTTACGAGTTAATTAAGTGGATTGAACCGCGAGTTCCGGTGCACCCAGCGGGGGAAAATGATTTGCCGGATGGGTTGTGGATGCAGGTTGATAATTTGTTGATTTTTGACCAGGTGAAACGGAAGATTTGGGCGATCGCCTATGCGGATTTGCGCGAGACTGGCGTTGATTTGGCAAGCGCTTATGGTGCAGCGTGCGATCGAGTTTCTCAGTTAGTAAATAAGCTGAAATCGCCGCTTTCGCAGCAATCTACCCTGATAGAATGGACTCCGCCGAGTTACGGGCAAGATGCCCGTTCCACCAGCGGAAATACAGAATTAGGTTACAGCAGCAATACCACCCGCGACAAGTATTGTGCAAATGTATTGAAAGCCAAGGATTATATCAAGGCCGGAGATATTTTTCAAGTAGTTATTTCCCAGCGCCTGGAGGCTGAATACAGCGGCGATCCTTTTGCACTTTACCGCTCTTTGCGCCTGATCAATCCTTCTCCGTACATGGCTTATTTTAATTTTGGAGATTGGCAGATTATCGGTTCCAGTCCAGAAATTATGGTGAAGGCAGAAAATACGGCTGACGGCAAAAAGATGGCAACTTTGCGGCCGATTGCGGGTACGCGCCGCCGGGGTCAAACTCCAGAACAAGATGATGCTTTGGCGGCAGAATTGCTGCAAGATCCGAAGGAAATTGCGGAACACGTGATGTTAGTAGATTTGGGACGGAACGATTTAGGTAGAGTTTGCCGAAACGGTACTGTCAAAGTAGACGAATTAATGGGAATTGAGCGCTATTCTCACGTGATGCACATCGTCAGCAATGTGATAGGAGAATTGGCCCAAGATAAGACGGCTTGGGATTTGTTGAAAGCTGGTTTTCCAGCGGGTACGGTTAGCGGTGCACCCAAGATTCGGGCGATGGAAATTGTCCACGAGTTGGAGGGTTGCCGCCGGGGCCCGTATTCTGGGGTTTATGGATTTTATGATTTTGAGGGACAGTTGAATAGTGCGATCGCAATTCGGACTATGGTTGTGCGCGATCTCGGAAGTGGCAAACATTCTGTTTCTGTGCAAGCCGGTGCTGGTTTGGTGGCCGATTCTAACCCGGATATGGAGTACGAAGAAACTCTCAATAAAGCCCGGGGAATGTTGGAGGCTATTCGCTGTTTGAAGTAGCGAGTTATAAGGGCTAAAGCATTGGTGTCAACAATCGCCTAAAACCCTTTTGATCTCTCGTTTATAGCCAAGGTCTGATCCCCCCTAGCCCCCCCCTATAGTCGGGGGGGGATTGGAATATCTCAAAGTCCCCCGACTATACGGGGGATTTAGGGGGATCTAGACTCGGCTATAAACTAGAGATACAACTGGTTTCAGTCTTAAGCTGACATCAATGGATATAAAGTCCTGACTACAAACCATTTTTTGCAAGAGGGAACTGTGAATTTTTATATCATTGACGTGTTTGCCGAGTCAAAATATGCTGGCAATCAGCTAGCAGTATTTTGCGGCGCTGGAGTTGCTGAACTCTCCGAAGCCGAAATGCTGCTGATTGCGAAGGAAATCAATTATTCGGAAACGACGTTTATTCGATCGCCCTTCCTCCAAAATAACGGCTACGACGTGCGGATATTCACGCCCAAGAAGGAATTGCCCTTTGCCGGTCATCCGACGCTGGGGACGGCGTTTGTGTTGCAGCAAGAGATAATTGGCGAAAAGGTCGATCGGGTAATTCTCAATTTAGCAGTAGGTCAAATTCCAGTCACCTTTAATTATCGTAACCAATCCGCAGATATATTGTGGATGCGACAAAACCCGCCAACATTCGGTCAAATTTTGCCAGCCGCAACTCTCGCAAGCATCCTAAATTTAGAAGTCGATGAAATTGATGCAAACTTCCCAATTCAAGAAGTTTCTACTGGAGTACCGTTTATAATTGTACCGTTAAAAACCCTCGCCTCGATCAAAAAAGCTCAAGTCAACTTAGACAAATATTTTGAACTGATTAATACTACAGAAGCGAAAGAAATTTTAATCTTCTGTCCCGAAACTTACAATGATATTAATGATTTGAACGTCCGAGTTTTCGCTTATTCCCTAGGAATTCCCGAAGATCCTGCTACGGGGAGTGCCAATGGCTGTTTGGCTGGGTATTTGGTAGAATATAGTTATTGCGGGGAAGCACAGATTGATGTGAGAGTCGAACAGGGTTATGAGATTGGTAGACCTTCGCTGCTGTTGCTGAAAGGTCAAAAAAATCAGGAAGAAATAGAAGTTTTAGTGGGAGGTAAAGTCGTGATGGTGGCGAAAGGAGAATTTGTTTAAAATATTCAAATATAGGTTCGTCTCTAGGTTCGATCGTTCGGACTTTAGTCCTTCTTAATTTTTGCGGACTAAAGTCCGAACGATCGAACCTATTCAGCTAACATGAGGTAGCTCATATTCATTGCTGTGCGTTACTGCCATAGTAAAAGAGTCATCTCTACCAGATACTTTCCAATGCTAGCAACATTTTCGCGCACTTTAAATTTATCCCCTGACGCTTCCGAAGCCCTGCTTTCACTTCCATTAACCAGCTTGCTAGATTCACCGGAATTAGATCGAGTTTTGGGAAGTCTGGATACTGCTTTGCTCAAAGAAACTTTGCCGACTGCTGGGGCTGTATTATCCCAAAAACTCCCAGCTTTTTATGATTGGTTGCAAACTGAACTAGGCCTTCAAAATGTCCCTGACAGTCCCGATTATGCCACAAAATGGGTAGTCGGTTTTCTGAAGAATCAAGAGAGTTTAACTCATTTAGTTGAGATGCACAAATCGATTCCCAGACTTGCATTAGAACGATCGATCCCTCGCTTAGTTAGCGCCTTTGATGAGGTTCAACCCACCGCAGTTAAGGAAGAGTGGGAAAAAGCGATCGCAGCGCTTTGTCTGATACTCGCCGCCGCAGCCCGGGAAAATCAGCCAGCGGGCGCATCGAAGGCTTTGGTAGGAGTTTAGGTAAAGCGGTTTTTTCGGAAAATTTGTAATTGCGCGCGATCGATCTCAACGACTACCGGCTTTTTCTTGTTGAGGACGATCGCATTGTGCCGATTTAACAGCAGCCACTGAGCCAACATTACCACCAAGACTCGCCTTTTGCGAAACTTGCCTTCAAAACGAGCCATTCGGACGATCGCCTCTTCGATTTTATACCACCAGTTTTTCCCTTTTTGGGAAATCACAAAAATCGTTCCCGGTATGTAATCGCCTCCATTTGCCCAGAAAGCATACCTTTCGCCTAAAGTAAAGTAGTGGAAAACATTCTTAGCGGTGCAAGTTTGAGCTAACTTTTCCGCAACGCCCAAAGAATTAAACGTTACAGTCGATCGAATATACTCCGGGTATTTTGCTACTATCTGTTGAGCAACTTTGCCGCCCAAACTTTCTCCGATGACATCCGCCGGATTTCCGCTGCTCCATTGCTGTTTTATCCAATCAACAGCGCCTACAGTCTCCGCCGCTTTTAACTGGCGTTCTAGTTTTGCCACAAATACATCGGGCGTATCTTCCAAAACGCGATCGAAAGGATACCACGAACCGTACCCGCGAATCACGAGCACGGGCGGATTATTTCCAGAAACCGGAAGGCGACTTTCAGCATAAAAACCAGTGCGAAAGTCTTCAAAGACTTTTTCTATGGTATAATTTCCATCAACAACTTGCCCCTCTGCGTGCCGAACATAAATTGACGGATTGCTGGGCTCCTCAGTATCGTGGAGTTGGGGTTTGGCAAACTTTTCGTAGAGGAAATCTAGCAAGTGCCTTCCTGTAGGGCGATCGACAAAATTCAATTTTATTGATCCATACTAAACTAAAACAATCTAAAAAAGTTCGTAGTGAGGACTTTAGTCCGCAATCAGAAGGACTAAAGTCCTCACTACGAACCTCAATTTCGCGCTCAAAAAGGTTTGTAGTGAGGACTTTAGTCCGCAATCAGAAGGACTAAAGTCCTCACTACGAACCTCAATTTCGCGCTCAAAAAGGTTCGTAGTGAGGACTTTAGTCCGCAATCAGAAGGACTAAAGTCCTCACTACGAACCTCGCGTAATCCTTACAAAACTCGCAACGTGCTCGCAATACTATCGACTGCTTCCATCGCGCGAATTTCATCGAGTGCTTGCTGAAAATTACCTTCCCTAACATCGTGAGTCACGACAACAATTTCTGCTAAATCGCCGTGAATTCCAGTTTGCACAATCGACTCCAAACTAACTTGGTGGTTCCCGAAACAAGTACCCAGTTTGCCAATTACCCCCGGAGTATCCCGCGTCAGAAAACGCGCGTAAAACCGAGTCACAAGTTCCTGCATTTCGGCAATTTTGCAGTAGTGTTGGTGAGTGCAACTCAGCAAAGGATGGGGAATCGGCACAGTTTCCGTTTTCAGAATAGCCGCCACATTCAAAATGTCCGATACCACCGCACTAGCTGTGGGCCCAGCCCCCGCACCGCGTCCGTACAGCATCAATTGCCCGATCGCATCTCCTTCGACTAAAATTGCGTTATAAACCCCGTTAACACTCGCCAGCGGATGAGATTTCGGCACAAAAGTAGGATGTACCCGAATCGAGAGGAGTTCCCCTTCTGCATCCCCATTTTGTTCGGAAATTTTGCTAGTTTCTCGAGCAATAGCCAACAATTTGATTGCAAATCCCAGCTTGTGGGCGTAGTCAATATCAGCCGCACTAACTTGTGTGATACCTTCGCAGTGAATATCTGCTAATTTGATGCGTCCGCCAAAAGCTAACGAAGCTAAAATAGCAATTTTATCAGCAGCATCTAATCCATCCACATCTGCTGTGGGGTCAGCTTCAGCATAACCTAATTGCTGAGCGTCCGCGAGCACTTCGGCAAAGTCTGCACCTTCTGTCTGCATCCGCGTCAGGATGTAATTAGTTGTCCCGTTAACAATGCCGGTGACACTTTTGATGCGGTTTGCACCTAAAGATTGCTTGAGGGTTTGAATGACCGGAATGCCGCCGCCGACAGCAGCTTCTAGCATTACGTAAACGCCTTTTTCGTTAGCAGCGTCGAAGATTTCATTACCGTAGCGGGCGATAACTGCTTTGTTGGCGGTGACTACGTGCTTCCCGTGGGCGATCGCTTGCAGAATGAGCGATCGGGCCGGTTCCAATCCGCCAATCAATTCTACTACAATATCAACTTTCGGGTCAGTGGCGATCGCCTTTAGGTCAGTTGTCAGCACATTTTCTGGCAATTGTAAAGACCGAGTTCGAGAAATATCGCGCACTCCCACCCGATAAATTTCCAATTCCTGCAACAGCGGATGGCGCCCATCTGCAGAGAGCAAAATCTCTGCTGTTCCCGCGCCAACCGTACCCAAACCTAGCAAACCAATTTTGAAAGCCACGACTTTGACCCGTTGAAACTCACTTAATCTACAATCATTGTATGATAACCGCGCCTTCACTGAATACCCAGATCCCCGACTTCTCAAAAATATCTGACTCTACATCATATCAGATTCCGTAAATCACTCGTAATAAAAACGGTTCGTAGTGAGGACTTTAGTCCGGATAAATCTTCATTCAGTTGACAGTTGACAGTTGACAGTTGACAGTTGACAGCAACCTCTTCCGGTCAGTCCGAGGATTGGAGTAATGAATCGTCTGCTTTTAATTTCTGCCTAAAACGGAGAGGCTTTCCACCAATTATTTCTGGTAAATCACTCGTAATAAAAACGGTTCGTAGTGAGGACTTTAGTCCGCATAAATCCTAAATTCCTCGTAATAAAAACGGTTCGTAGTGAGGACTTTAGTCCGCATAA